>JAZUCR010000073.1:0-15336 GCA_045639225.1 Victivallales bacterium | reverse complement strand
AGCCGTTTCCTTCAGTTCTCCGTTCAGATACAGTGCAAGTCTGGTTTCATCCCATGAAACAGCGACCTGAAACCATTCCCCCTGTCTGATCTTTTCCAGAGAAACTCCTTGTTTTGTGGTAATCGTTTCCCCAAAAGTTTTCGGCGGAATATCCGACATCCAGAATGCATGGAGTTTCCCTTTGAAAATATATACGGCAAGTGTCGTTTTTTCATCGCCGGAAGTATTCATCTTCCAGCAGGCCTTCATGATTCCGACATTGCCGTTATTCGCGTTCGGCGGATAATCACATTTCACCCAGATCACAGCTGTACCGCGGGCAATATCGCAGTTGCCGTCCGCGAGAAAGTTCAACTGTTCGTCTGCCTCGGGGGAGAAGGCATTTTTCCCGTCGATCCCGACATGATTGCGCAATCCAAGCGGCAATTTTGACAACGAGGAATTCGGATTCCCTTTGGCAAAATCGGCATTCGTATGGAGTTTGTCGAACGTCACCGCAAGTGAAAGCCCATTCCCTGAGATTTTTTCTTCAAATGGGCGCATTTTATACAGCGGCGTCTCCGCGTTCGCAGCGAGGAAAACCCGGAACAGGATCAGGACGGATAGAATATTCGCGGCCGTCCCGTAACTCTTCGAAATTGTCATTTATGCATCCTTCTTTTCTTTCATCAGACTCTGTCAAAATGGATTTTTATATGCTGCCTCGTCCCTGAAATAAGAACCTGCCATGAGTTTGCGGGTAAACAGAGGTTCGGCAGAACTTTCCGCATGTCCGTCGACACAAACATAGTTGAGCTGGTGATTATGGACCGGACCGCGCGTATCTCCGGAAACAGGAGTATACTGGAAATTGGTCATACTGTAAAAGTCCCAGTTGTTGCAGCTCGAAAGAGCAAAACCGGTAGAGGAAGAACGGGGAATATCGGCGAAATAAATCATGCGGGTGGCTTGCTGAAGGCTGCCGGGTTTAAAGAACCAGTTTTCCAGGGCGGTGTAAGTTCCTGATGCACTGGTGAAACTGGAAGAACGTCTCCACGGGGCAAAGAATCCGGCTCCTGCCAGATGATAGTTTGCACCGTAATCCAGAACGAGCAGAGTCCAGGAATCGCCATTTCTGGAAGGACATGCCATGACTCCGCTTGCCTTTTTTCTCTTATTCGTCAAATCGTTCCAATTCCCTAAGTATTTCCCCGCTGCCATTGTTTCATAGCAGCGATAACCGCTTGCCGTTGTCGAGCTTTTCCCATAAGGGATCCAGCTCCAGCCGTTGTAATCATCCGCATAACGGAGATATCCCAGACCGATTTGTCTCAAGTTGTTTGCACATGCAATCGAACGAGCCTTCCCCCTTGCGGAATTTAACGCAGGAAGAAGCATCCCTGCCAGAATGGCAATGATCGCAATAACGATAAGCAATTCTATCAGTGTGAAACATTTTATCTTCTCTGCCGGGGAGATTTCCCTGTTTTTTTGATGGAACATTTTTTTCATTCTGCTGTTGTTCATATTCTTCTCCTTTTGACCGGTCTGGCGCGTTTTGCCATTGCCCGATTTGATTTGTTTGTCTCAGATTCGAATGTTCTTTCCGGCGGTCTTCATTTCAGGAACGCCGGCACTGGATCTTTTACGGTTCTCCTCCTTCCTGAATGATTTTGCCTGAAATCAAAAACTGTTTCTTTTCGGTATCCGGGCGGGTGATTTCGTTCATCAGGACATGGATCGCTTTTTCGCACAAGTCCTCATCCGGGACAACGTGAATGACTTTCCGGTTCAATCCCGGAGACTGGTGAAACGTTCCGACGATACAGAGGAAAGGCATTTCCCTGCGCAGTTCGAGCAGAGCAGCCAGTATGCGGAGAGTTTTGCCCTGTTCCACGATGATCGCATCGGCATCGGGACATTGCTCCAGAAGTTTTTGAAACGGCATATTTTCATCGTCCCTGTCCGGGATGCAGATCATTTCCGGTGAAACCGGCAGCCTGTGGCGTTTCATCGCCGCCCGGAAACCGGCTGCGATGTGCCTTGTCGGTTCGTAATCGCGGACACTGGCCGCCAGGACGATTTTTCTGCATCCCCGGCGGACGTGATAATCGACCGCGAGACCGGTCATGGCTTCCCAATCGATATCGACATGGGGAAAATCATACCGGCAGTCCGTGTAGAGCGCCCCGACCAGGACGATCGGCATGTCGAGGGTGCGAAATATATTGATCCATTCCTGATTGATATATCCCCAGACCAGCACTCCGGAAACGTTCTGCAGGGATCTTACGGTGGTCTGGTCGGGCGTTGTTCCAGCCAGCAGATACCGCATGTTATAGCCGCGGCAGCCGGCAGCATAATGAAACTGGGTAAGGTCGACCAGCGTGTTCCGGAACACCGGCCCCTGGACCAGTTTCTCCCTGATTTCAAGATATGCAATTTCTCCCAGACGGGGCTGTTCCTCGATTTTTTTCCGGATAATGGTGCCGCGTCCCTGCTCACGGGAAACAAATCCCTGCCTTTCCAGATTTTCCGCCGCACTGCGCACCGTAACGATGCTGACGCCAAAAATGGAAGACAGTTCTTTTTCCGGCGGAATCCGGTCGCCAGGCATCAGGTTCCGTTCGGCTATCAGATTCAATATCCCATACTGAACTTTCGAGTATTTCGGTGTATTCATGCTGTCGTGTCCCTCTTTGAAAAATTCATATTAACAATAATATAATATGATGTTTTCCATTTGCAACCGCAAAACCTGTTTTTTTTGTAATTTTTCCGGTCGAAACAAAAAATCAAAGCCGGAATAAGTGCGGTAGATCGGCAAAAAACAGTCTTCTGAGGGGGAAATGATTCTCATTCGACCCGACGAGATGTCAGGTGTCCACAGGCAAAGCTGCTAAGGCTGATTTCCTTGTAAAGGCCGGTGGAGAGAAAATCATCTCACAGCTTGACCAGGAAGATACCGGCAACCACTCCGGCGAAGGCGGTCCATTGCGCGACCGTGAGCTTTTCGCGGAAACGGATTGCGGTGAAGGCGGTGAACAGCAGGATCGTCATGCTGTTTCCGACCGGGAAGAGCAGGCCCGCCTGTTTGATCTCGCCCAGCAGACGCAAGGTCTGCAGCAAGGTGGCGTAACAGGCCGCCGCACAGAATCCCCACAGGATACCGGCGCGGAGCGAACAGATCAGCTGCTCGTGCGTGGTTTCTTTCGTGCAGAGTGAACGTCCGAGGAAGAAGAGCGCATTCGAGGCTTGGAGGACGCATGCGCCGCTCCACGGCGACAGCAGCGATTCCGCCGAAAAACGCGACGGCGTGGACATCAGGATCTGTCCGCTGCCGATCAGGACCATCGAGGCGAACGCGATCAGGATCCGCTTCGGTTCGAGCGCAGATGAATGGGACTGTTCCTCATCTTTCGCGGTCCGGCGGGTCGCCAGATAAAAGAGCGATGCCGCAATCAGCAGCACACCCGCGATCCCCCGCGTCGCCAGGGGTTCTCCCCAGCAGATCAGGCTCCAGCCGTAAGGCAGCAGAAACGACAACAGCGGGATCGAATAGGCCAGAGCCCTGCCCCCTTGTTTCAGATTCGACATGCACAGCGCCTGACCCGAGCCGTTGAGCAGCGCTGCCGCTGCGAAGCAGAAAAGCGCATTGCGGTATTGCGGAGCGAACACATTGTTCAGTCCGTTGACGGAACAGCCGGCAATAAACAGCAGCAGGACTGCGGTCGCCGAACCGAAGCAATAGAAGTGATTGACCGACGCGCCGCGCTGTTTCGCCTCGCTGAGAATGATTGCCACCAGTGTCCAGAGGATGCCGAGGAACGCCAGAAACAAATAAGCGTTGTTCATCTGATTTTTCTCCGATTTCGATCAGGTAATATAGCATCGAAACCGATTTTTACAATTTTATTTTAAAATATTATTGTATTTTGCTTGACAAATCCAATTCTATATATTACATTAAAAACCACCATCCGGAGGAGGAATCATGTCTGATACTGAACACAAGCCGTTGATCCAGGTGCTGGAACGGACCGTCGATCTGCTGGATCTGCTGGCGGCGGAACCGGAACCGATGCGGGCGGCGGATATTGCGGAAAGACTTGGCATTTCGCCGCAATGCGTCGGCAATCTGCTCCGCACGCTCTATCATCGCGGCATGGTGTCGCAGGATGCCGAACGGCGTTACCGTCTGGGTCCGCACTGCTTTTACCTTGGATTTTTTGCCGACAACTGGCGGAAACTGCGGGAATCGAGCCGTCCGCTGGTGCGTGAACTGCGCGACCAGAGCGGCGATACGGTTTTTCTCGGAGTCATCGAGAATGACAAGCTTTTCTGTCTCTCCCTGCTGCGGAATGAAGACAAATATTTCACCTTTCCGCCGCAGTTCTGGACTGAACAGCTGCACTCGACCGCTTGCGGACAGCTGCTGATGGCTTTGCTCACCAAGGAAGAGCGCCGGAAAATGATGAAGCGGATCGGCCGCCGCCGGATAACGGAGAAGACCATTACCGATCCGGCTGTGCTGGAAGCCCGCTGCGAAGAGATCGCGGAAGCCGGATTTGCCGAGGTTCTGGAAGAATCGGTGCGCGACATCTGGTCGCTGGCGGTCCCGGTGATCGCTCCGAACGGAAAGATTCTCGCTGCATTGTCGCTCTCGGGTTTTCTGGATTCATATAAGAAGAAGAGCCGGAAAGAACGGCTCGACCTGCTTTATGAATATGCGGCGAAAATCGGGCGTCTGGCATTGAAATAATTATCTTCATAAATCAAAATAAAAAGAAAGGATAGGATCATGAAAAAACTGTTCGGTGCACTGATCGGGATCAGCGGCTGTTTTGCCGTGCTGTCGGCGGCGGAAATATTGTTTCAGCAGCCGATGGAGGAAAACGCGATCCGCAAGATCGACAAATTCAAAACCGCTTCGCTGGTCGAGGCCGACGGAGTCAAGTGCATGTACCTGAAAGCGGGCGGATTCCATCTGCCGGTCAACCTGGCGGAATGGGCCGGACGCAAAATCAAAGTCACTTATGTCGTCAAATACAAGGGAATCGTTCCCGATCCGAAAAAACCGGGCAGCAGCGGGATGCGCGGCACTTTGATGATCAAATGCAGCAACGGCAAAACCCTCTATCCGGGAAAAGCGCCGCTGTCGGGCGATTGTGACCAGTGGACGCAGTATTCTTATACCGCCGCGGTTCCGGAAAATGCCGTCGAAGGGAAATTCCTGCTCAGCATTCCCAGCGGCGAGATCTGGTTCAAATCGCTGACCGTCGAAGCCATGGACTGATCTCAGCATTAAAAAGGAGTCCGGAGATGAAAAAAGAAGTATTCGCGATCTATTTTCCCAGCTGGCACCCCGACCGCCATTACGAAAAATGGTATGGCAAAGGGTTCTGCGAATGGGAACTGATCAAGACGACCAAGCCGCTGTTCCCCGGACACCGCCAGCCGCTGGAACCGGTCTGGGGATATTTCGACGAATCCGACCCCGTCTGGATGGCGAAGCAAATCGACCTCGCCGCCGACAACGGCATCACCGGATTCATGTTCGACTGGTACTGGTATGAAGGCGATCAGTTCCTCGAAAAGCCGCTGAATGAAGCGTTTTTGCACGCGCCGAACCGGAACCGGCTCAAATTCTGCCTGATGTGGGCAAACCATACCTGGGGCATGTGGCCCGCCATGGACGACGGACTCCGTCCCATGAACGGCAACGTGAACCAGTCGAGCACAATCTTCCTGACGATCCGCCACTCCGAGCAGGATCTGCGCGATGTGATGGCATACTGCTGCGAAAAATATTTCAGCTGCGAAAACTACTGGAAGATCGGCGGCAAACCGGTCTTTTCGGTCTTCAGCACCGGCTCCCTGTTCAAATACATTGAGCCGCGCGATGCTGTGCGGATCATGAACGAGGTCGCGAAGAAGCACGGCTTCCCGGGTATCTACACGCTGATGAACATCGGCTGCTGCAACGACACCGAATATTACTGCGGCTGGGGACGCATCCCGAAGATACGCGACAACGGGTTCGACGCGGTATTCGCCTACAACAGCGGGCTGCGTTCCGACTTCGAGAAGACGGTCGCGCCCGACCAGCCCACGCTGGATTATTCGTTCATGATGGAGAATCAGCGATACTGCTGGGAACGGATCGCCGAACAGGGCATGCCGTTCTTCCCGAGTGTGACGCTCGGCAACGATGTGTCGCCGCGCTGGAGCCGTCAGCTCACCTATCCCTGGAATTACACGGAAATGGGATATTATCCGATCACCATCAACAATACGCCCGAACGCATTGCGGAACTCCTCCGGCAGGCGCTCTCGATGAAAACCGATGCGGTCATCATCAACGCCTGGAACGAGTGGACCGAAGGAATGTATCTGATCCCGGAAAAACACATCGGCAGCATGATGCTCGATACGATAAAAAAAGTTTTGAAAGAACAAAAATAAACAGAAAGGATTTGCCATGAAAAAAATGCCCGCTCCGTCCGGATTTCCCAATCGGAAATCGAACCGCAACCTGTCGTTTTTCACACTGATAGAGCTCCTGGTCGTCATAGCGATCATCGCCATTCTCGCCGGCATGCTGCTGCCCGCTCTGAACAGCGCCAAAAACCGGGCGCATGAGATTTCCTGTCTGAGCAACATGAAGCAGATCGGCCTCGCCTCCGCAGGATACACCAGCGACAATAACGAGTTCATCATCAACGGCTATGCCGGTCCCAGCGTATCGGTACCGGAACTGCTCTGGTTCTGCGTGCTTTCCGGCACCAGTTACGGCGGTTCGACCAAGCTCGGACCGGGTTACGGCGTGTCTTTTTACGGATATTCCAAACCGCGTGGCAGTTTCTTCTGTCCGTCAGAATCGCGCAAAGGAATGAATTACTCTCATTATGCCCTCAACGGTTACCTGACCGGCTGTTATGCCAACATCAAACAATACCGCAAACTCAGAGCGGTCTTTGCTCCCTCCGAGGCAATGCTGGCTTCAGACAGCAACATGAAAAACAGTTACACCTTCAGCAACATCTATACCATGTCATTCCGGCACGGCTATCAGGAAGCCAGGGCGCTTGACGCCAATGTCATGCCCCCCCACAGCAGTGCCCGCGCTTCATCGATCATGATGGACGGCCACGCCGTCAGCAAGTCCTATATGGGGTATAAAACCACGAAGCTTCCCAGCGGAACGCCCGGCACCTTCGGCGGCAGCAATACCTCCTTCTCGCCCTGCTTCTTTACCGGATACCATCTGGAAATGCTGGGAGATCCGGTGCAATGACGCAGAAATATATTTCCTGTCTGCTGTCCGCGCTGATGGTCATTTCCGCATCGGCGATGGAATTGGAAATCGCCAAAGGCGGGAAAGGCACCGTTCAGTATGGCACTGTTTCGACGGCTACCGGACTGCTTTCCCTGCGTGAGGTGACCCATCAGGTAAGTTTTGACGACTCCGGGTTGACCGTCACGCAAACTTCACCTCTGCCGCCCGCGCCGATGAAAATCACGGCCGAAGACTGCGCCATCATCGAAGTCACTCCGCCCGGCGGGAAAAAACGCAGTTTCCGAATCGCCAGCAGCGACACCTGCGGAAAGATGACATCAGGTAAATGGAGCTGGACAAAGAAGTTCACCTGGAAAGAACTGGGCACCGCCTCGCCCGAATACGGCAAGCCATGGAAAATCCAGCTTGTCCGCGAATTCCGCAATCAGACTGAAAAAGCAGTGTGGAGCTACCCCGGCCCCGCCTCGGTCGTATTCCGCGAAAAGGGCACCAATTTCACTTTCAACGGCTTCGGCCCCCGCTGGAAACAGATCGGCTATGAGATCACCTGGTCCACTGCCGGACGGGTCAAGGTTGACGCCGAGATCGTTTCCATCGAAAATCCCCGCAGTTTTCACAACATCGTCGATAACGGCAGCGGCATGCTCCGCACGATCATGGACAACAACACCGAGCGGACGATGAAGATGCAATGGTCCGATCCGGACACCGGGCGCGTGCTGGGAAAACGGGAATTCAAATGGCAGCGCTACCTCAACGGCGCCCCGGCCGGCCCCATCTATGTCGATCCCGATCCGCCGCTGAAACTCAGCGCAGCATTCTATCCCCGCAAAAAACGTCTCAACATCAAACTGAGCTGTCCGAAGGCAGAGAAAATCGCCAAACTCGGGAAGCTCTCGTTCCATATCGTCAACGAAGCGGATAAAACCGTGGTTTCCGCACCGGCGGTCCGGGCGGAAGGGGACCGCATCGCAGAGATCAATCTGCCAGAACTTCCGGAAAACAAATATACCGTTTATGCTGTGGAAAAAGGAAAACGGCTGGATGCCTCCGACTCTTTTGCCGTTATCAAGTTCCCGTGGCAGGACAAAAAATACGGACAATCCCGTCTGATCGTGCCGCCATTCAGGCCGCTGGTATGCAAAGACGGAAAAGTTCAGGCGCTCTGCACCGGCTATGAAGCGGGCGGCATCCTGTGGCGGAAAATCAATGCCGACGGCAGGGATCTGCTGCGCGGTCCGGTCCGCCTCGTTGCCAACGGCGAAGAATTCAAATTCAAATCGAGCCGCATCGTCGAAGCGGCGGACGACCGGGTCGTCATCGAAAACGACCTGGCTGTCTCCGGGCTGGGGCTGACGCTGCGGCAGGAATATGATTATGACGGCATGTGTAAGCTGACCTTCAACTTCGTCCCGCGGGGCAAGGTGAAGATCCATGCCATGACGCTGGAATTTCCGTTCGATGCCGAAGAACTGAAACTTTTCCATTCGCTCGGCAACGGAATGCGGCGCAACCGCTGCGGTTTTCTGCCCGATGCGGACGGCACGCTCTGGCGCGCCGACCAGCCGTCCGTTGGCGGCGCGCTGGCCGGGTTCCGTCCGTATATCTGGTTCGGCGGACTCCATCGCGGTTTCTGCTGGTTCGCGGAATCGGATGAGAACTGGGGACGTATCAAAGGCGACAATACGCTTTCGCTGGTGCGCAAAGGCGATACGGCACTCTTCTCGGTCCATCTTTTCACCCGTCCCCGCGTGAGACTCCAGCCGTTCTCGATCGTCATGGGCGTCCAGCCGACGCCGGTCAAGAAAGTAACTCGGAATTACCGGAAACTGACCGGTGATTTCTTCGGCAGCTGGATCCCGGACAACAGCGAGACCCTGACCTTCTGTGTCTCCGGTGCAAAGGCGACCATGCGGACCGATGATGGGCCCAATGTGCCTCTGGAAAACGACTGGAGTTACCTCGACTTCATCATCCGGAACACCTGGAAAGACCGCGCCGAGGTCGAACGCACGGCGGCGGCATTTCTCAAAAAGCACGGGGTGAACGACAAAAACTGGTCTCGCTGGTCAAGATCCGGTGACGGCACCACTCTCCTCACACGGATGTGGCAGGGGGCGCGTTTCTGGCGCTGTGCCAAATATCATTTCCAGTATTTCAACCCGCGTGCCCTCTGTCCGTCCTGGAAAGAGTTCGAGATGTATTCCAGCCAGTGGTTCCTGGCGGTCGGCCATGCCGAAAGAACTTTCAACGATCAATACTGCTGCCACCCGGATGATGATTACAACGACTTCATCCTGCACCATTCGCTGCCCTTCCTCGACCGCGGTTACACCGGACTCTACTTCGACAATCTTTACGATCTGGTGATGCAGGACCCGTGGGCGGACATCCGGACGCCCGGAACGCGCAAGGTGCCGTATTATCCGATCTGGGGCATGCGCGATCTGATCAAACGGGCGGCGACGCTCTGTTACGAACGCAAACGTACCTTCTTCGGACTGCCCGCAGTGATGGTCCACATGACCGACTGCAATGTCGTGCCGTGGAACTCGTTCGCCGGAATCACGCTCGACTGGGAAATGGGATACGGCGACACTCCGTATCCGACCCGGTTCAGCGATGCGTATATCCTGACTCACACGCTCGGCACGCAGGCCGGCTGCCTCCCGTGGGTCCTGGTCAACACCGCCGGTTCCAACGGTGCGAAGGCCACCGACACTCTGCTGCCGCTGACTTTCGGCTACGATCTTTTCTGCCAGACCGGTTCCGGGCTGACCAAGACCGACCGCTGGAAAAAAGTGCAGAATTTCGTCCGCAATTTCGGCTACGGCGAAGATACGACCACGGTCTGGCCCGGCTGGGATGAAACCAATCCAGTCAAAGTCGCCGCGAAAACCACCCGCTGCACCACGGTCCGGCGTCAGGACGGCACGGTTCTGCTGCTCGTGGGCAACCGCGGCAAGGCGGAAAAAGTGACGCTTACTCTGCCCCGCGCGGGACACGTCACGGATGCCTTGAGCAAGGCAAAAATTGCCGAGGGGAAAGAGTTCTCCCTCGATCTGCCGCAATACGGCTGGAAAATGCTGATCGTCAAAGGAAACAAATGATGATGTGGGAACGTATTTCAGGTTCGGATCGTCTGCAGCTGATCCCGGGGAACGGCGCGGTCCGCTCTCTCATCCATAACGGACGCGAGATCCTGCAGAAAAGCGAAACACTTTTCCTGCTGAATCTCCGATCGGGAAAAAAGGTAACCGGAGCGGATTTTTCCGACATCACCGATGACGGCGAAGCCATCACCTTCCGCAACGCCCGCGAACTGCCGGGAATGTCGGTGACGGTCCGGCTGGTTTCCGGCGGAAACGGCGTTTTCCGCATCCGGCTGGCCGAAGCGGTCCTGCCCGAGGGCGATGCGCTGCTCTCCTACGAATTGCCGCGGCTCACGATCCCCGACGATTACGACATTCTCGATCCGCTCTCCGAAGGCCGGATCGTGCCGCCGGACATGCGGTATGATTCCTCGCGCAATTATGATGTCGACGATTACTGGGGCCGTTATCCGGGCATCTGTCAGGCTCAGTTCATCGCCGCATTCGACCAGACTGGCGGCATCCGTTTCTTTGCGCGCGATCCGCTCTGCCGGCCGAAACGGATCATGCTCTGGGGAAAAAATCGAGGGGGAATCCATATCGAGGTCCGTGATTTCGCGGAAAACTTTTACAAGGGAGATTTCGAACTGGAATTTTCCGCTTTCGACGGGGATTGGATGGTCGCGGCGCAGCCTTACCGGGACTGGGTTTTCGCGTCCGGCATCCTGCCTGCCGAACCGTCACTTCCTGCGTGGGTGCGCAAGTCGCCGGTCTTCCTGACTTACGTGGTCTGCGGCGAAGGAAAACTTTCCGCCGAACCGAACTGTTTTGTGCCTTACACCAACGCATTGCCGTGGGTCCGCGCCATTGCGGACGCGACCGGAAGTCAGGTTCTGGCACTGCCGATGCGCTGGGATCACCGCGGACCGTGGACACCGGTGGCGCAATGGCCTCCGGTCGGCGGAGCGGAATCATGGTGCGAATTTGTCCGCGAGCTCCACAAGGAGGGACATTTCGCCGGCTTGTACGGTTCCGGGACGGCGTGGACGACCCATGTTTATCCGACCGGGAAAGATTATCCGGCCCCGCCGGAAAGCTGGGGCTGCTGCAGTCCGGACGGCAAGCTGCGCGAACGTGATTTCAAGCCGTTCCGCCGTTCGACGCCGCTCTGTCTGATGCAGAAATGCGTCCGCGATTATATCGTGGAGGAATGCCGCAGGATCGCCGGGTCGGGGATCGACTTTTTCCAGCTGTTCGATCAGGATCTCGGCGGCAGTGTTTCACCCTGCGGCAGCAGGGACCACGGTCACCCGGCGGGATCGGGCGCCCATGAGACCGAAGCGGGAAAAGCTTTACAGCGGGAAATCATCGACGCCCTGCGCCGTGACGGTTCCATGGCGGTGATCGGAACGGAACAGGCGGCCGCGGAACCCTTTATCGGAACGCTGCCGGTCAACGATCTGCGCACCAACGCGGTGATCGGAGTTCCGCTTTACAGTTTCCTATACCATGAACTGACGGCCAATTATTCCGGGAACCAGTGTTATCACGCTGTTTTCGATCCGGAAAAGAGTCCGGAAAATCTGCTCTACCGCACGGCGCTGGGCTTTGCCTGCGGCGCTCTGCTGACGATCCCGCTCCGCAAAAACGGCGAAGTCGACTGGGGCGGCGGGGCACCGTGGACGCTGCCGGCGCCGCCGCAACAGGAGATGCTGACTTTGGTGCGGAATCTGAACGCCTTGCGGCGGCGTTATCCGGAGTTCCTGCTCGAAGGACGCATGATGCCGCTTCCTGAACTGGAGATCCCGGACCATACGCTGTATCTGGCAAAAGGGGACAGCATCGAGGTCCCATCGGTTCTCTGCACACTGTGGCGCGACCGCAAAGGCGGCGAGATGCTGTTCTGCGCCAATTATCTGACGCAGACACAACAAATCCGAGCTGCGGGCCGCACGCTGGAAGTGCCCCCGCTGGATGCGGCCGCGATCCGTCTCTGACGACAAAGCAGGGAACAGAAATCTTATAAGATTAATAGGACCTATAAGACCTGTAGGACTTATAATTGCATCCCGCCTTATTCCGAAGCACAGCACGGCATCATACTGACACATATCAGGCATCCTGTTTCCGTCTTAAACTTAAAATTTTGTTTTTTTTCTGAAACCGACTTGACATTGGATAATACAAGGAAACATATTGTTTTGACAGAACAGGAAAAAGCTTCAATTCCGAGGTCGATTTATGGTGCAGGAAACCAAACAGATGCGGGTCTACAACCTGCTGAAGGAACGGATCGAAAGCGGTTTTTATCCGCCAGGCCATCTGTTTCCAGATGAACCGAAACTGGCGAAAGAACTGTCCGTTTCCAGGGTCACGCTGCGCCCGGCACTGGAACTGCTCAAGCTGGAAAATCTGATCATCCGGCAGCGAGGAAGGGGCACATTCGTCCGGGATCTGCAAGCCACCAAAACCAGGATCATGGTATTGTTTTCTCCATGGCTCCATTCCCCGGTGAAAGTCAGCAACCCGTTCCTTTATATTCTGCCCTGCATCCAGCTGGCGGCGGAACGGATGAATGTCTGTCTGGAACTCTGCGATGTGAATTCACTGCTGACGTCCGATCCGGAACCTTGCGCGAACCGTATTCTGGCCGGCGGCATTCAGGGAATTCTCTGGATGGGGAACAATTTCACGGGAAAGGAACCGCTGCTGGCCACGATCCGCAAAACCGGCCTGCCCGTGCTGCTGCCGCATGCGTATCCTGCGGATGCCGAAATCACCGGTTTCACTGTTATGGGAACCAATTTTGCCGAATTGACCCGCGACGGCTTGAAATATCTGGCCGCGCAGGGACACCGCCGGGTGGCTTATATCGGCGGACCGGACCTGCACAACATCGCACCGTCCGACTATCTTGACTGGGTGAAGGCCGCGGAGCTGGATCCCGATCCGGAACTGCTCCGGCTGATCGACTGGCGGCAAGGCAAACAGACCGTTTTCGATGCCGTGGAAAGTCTGCTGAAACTGCCCGAACCGCCGACGGCCATATTCAGTTATTCCGATTATCTTTCCATCCAGATCTACGAATATCTGCACCGGGAAAAAATCCGGATTCCGGAGGATGTAGCCGTGCTGACGATGGGTGGACAGATCGGCTGTGATTTCCTCGATCCGCCGCTCAGCGCCCTGGAATACGGCAATCAGGGGATCGCCGATCTGGCCGTCAATACGATCCTGCAGATGATCCACGACAACCGCAGAATGAAATTCATAGTGACGCCACATCGTCTGGTCGTCCGGGAAAGCACTAAAAAAGTCATATTTCATCATAAAAACGGAACCAAACGGAAAGGGAACAGGAAATGAACATCTTTTCAGCCTTCATCTCTCATCATTCATCATCGGAGCGTAAGCGGAGCTTTACGCTCATAGAGTTGCTCGTGGTGATAGCGATCATAGCGATTCTGGCGGGGATGCTTTTGCCCGCATTGAACAAGGCGCGGGAGTCCGCGCGCAAAATCGCCTGCGCGAACAATCTGCATCAGATCGGGAAAATGCTGCTCATGTATGCGGAAGACCATCAGGGATACGCCTGTCCCAGCCGGAGCGGCACCACCTCCTCCAACAATGCGGATTACCGGTGGTATTCGCTGCGCTCAAAAGGCACGCCGAACGGAAAAAACGGCGTCTATTTCGGTCTGCTGACCTCCTATTACGGAAAAGATGTCCACCTCGGCAATCAGTATATAGGAGGAAAAGGCAACAAGCTGGCGTGTCCCTCCAGGACGCTGACATATGATTACGCCTTGTCATATACTCTTGGACCTTCCGTGGCATATTACGGATATAAGTGTCTGACCGGCAACGTTCTGCCGACCCCGAAACTGGTCCGTCTTCCCGCGCCCAGCCGGGGCATGAACGCGGGAGAGTATGCAAAATACCACGGTTCGCCGGATTATCTGTACAGGCAGACCATGGCGCTTCCCCACGGCGGGCTGAAACACGTCGAGGACATTGCTCCCGATGCCGCCTACATCAATTCGAGCCGAAGTGCGAACGTGCTGTTTTTCGACGGACACGTGACTCACCGTACCGCCCGCAGTCTGCCGCTCAAAAGCAGGGCTCCTTACCATCGGTTCTGGTTTCCATGGCCATGCTGCAAGACCTGCAGGGCTGAAGCGGCAAAAGCAAGTTACAATCAATATGATTGATCAGGAGGATTTCAAAATGACGATTTTCAGACATTTTTCGGGCAAAGTCTTTCTGGCTGCAGGTCTGTTGGAGACTGGGCTGTTGCTTTCCGCCCTGGATCCCGGCGGAACCTCGGTCGATTTCAATTTGCTCAAAGGCCCGGCCGAAACGGGAAGCAATGAAGTGAATCTTCTGAAGGACGGAGATTTTGAAAATGAGAAGATTGATTTCAATAAACGCGGATCATCCTGGCGGGGCTCCTGCTGGGTGTGGAATCGCAACCTCAAGGACAAGGCCCACCGGAAACGGATCACGGACGGCATGGTCCGCGTGCTTGAGGCCGGTTCGGGAGTCGGCGGCTCGTGCTGTGCCCTGATCCATACGCCGGATGAACTGCAGAAGGAGCAGAACCAGGACGGCAATCCGAGGATGACCAGCAGCATCGTCCAGACTGTTGCCTTGCCGGATTCGGAACGGCCCGTAAAATACACCCTGAATTTCAAGGTGAAGGGAAAAACGGGGAAGTCGCCGGGACTCAACAGTCTGCGGGTCTTTGTCAATTTCCACGACGGCCTTCCCGGAGACCGGAAAGCCAAAAAGCTTCGCCGGGAGGTCAACCAGGCCATAACCCTGACCGCGGATTACGAACTGCGCTCGGTGTCCTTCGTGGCGCCGCCGCATACCCGGCGGCTGGGGATCTGTTTCACCCTGTACGGACAGGGCAAAATTTATCTGGATGACGCCGTACTCGCGAAAACGCCGGTAAGTCGGATC
>JAZUCR010000072.1:0-3976 GCA_045639225.1 Victivallales bacterium | reverse complement strand
ATGTCGTTGCCCTTACGGGTCGCACCAAATAATCATTCTGCCCGAGTCCTGTCCGCATCTCTTCAGCAAATTATTTCTCATAATTTACATCATCAATGCAGATGCCGCTACTCACATCTCTTTTATCATACCATCTCCTTTCTTTTCTGATTCGTTCGATTCTCTTCAGTCGACTTTGATCTGCTTGGAGCCTTTGGCTTCGGGATCTTCCCGCGGGATCAGCAGAGTCAGCACGCCGTCGACATATTTGGCCGAGGTTTCGGCTCCGTTGACGCGGACCGGCAGCCGGACGCTTTCCTGGAACGATTCGGTCGAACGTTCGCGGCAGAGATACTGCTTGGTGTCATCCGTGTTCTCCCGGGTTCGGTTGGCCCGGACCGAGAGCATATCTCCCACGACTTCCACTTCGAAATCCTTCGCGGAGACGCCGGGGAACGGCAGGGTAACGCGCACGTCTTTATCGCGGACTTTGACCTTCATGCCTTTGCCGGGACCTTCATCGGTCCACATGGTGTTCCATTCGGGGTAACTCCGGAAGAATGCCTTCACCAGATCATGGAACGAATCCGCATTGTGATGTTGTCTTGTCTGTGCGTAATACATAACCGACCTCCTGTTGTTTTTTGGTTTTGTTTTTTTGCACACTTCCCCTTTAGCAACTCCCATGCCAACTTTTGATTTTCTGCCTGAAACGGGCCGGTTCCGGCTAATATGTGACAGAGTGACACAATATTTTGATGTGACATTATGGCACAATCGGGTGGGCGGATGGCACACTGGGGAGCGGTCCGGGGGAGATCCGGGATGCAGGTTCACGCAATCGAGGCCGCATCGGCGGGACCGCTGCGTTTTTCCCGCGGATCCGAGTGGGAAAGAAGAAAAAAACGGATTTTTTTTAAAAAGTGGTTTGAGTCTGGCGGATTGTGTGCTATCTTTATAGATAAAAAGAAGAAAAAACAGGAGGCATGCAGCATGAGAACATCCGTACTTGCTATGATTCTTGCCGGCGGTGAAGGCCGCCGCCTGGCGCCGCTGACCGATCAGCGGGCGAAACCGGCCGTTCCTTTCGGAGGAAAATACCGGATCATCGATTTCGTACTCAGTAATTTCATCAACAGCGGCATCGACAGCATTTTTGTCCTGACTCAGTTCAAATCCCAGAGTCTGATGGAACACATCATCAACGGGTGGAATATTTCCAACAGTCACCGCCGCGGCCGGTTCATCGTTCCGGTCCCCGCGCAGATGCAGACCGAGGACAAGACCTGGTACATGGGAACCGCGGATGCGATCTATCAGAATGCCCATCTGATCGAGGATTTCAGTCCCGATCTGGTGGCGGTGTTCGGCGGCGATCACATTTACCGTATGGATATCAGCCAGATGGTCGATTTCCATGTGAACAACAACGCGATCGCTACCGTGGCGGCGATTCCGGTTCCGATAGAGGAAGCGCATCAGTTCGGCATCATCGAAGTGGATGCGGACTGGCGCATCACCGGTTTCCAGGAAAAGCCGGAACACCCGACGCCGCTGCCGAATGATCCGTCCATGGCGCTTGCCTCCATGGGCAATTACATCTTCGGCGCGCAGGATATCCTGCATCTGCTGAATACCGACCATGCCGATGCGTCCAGCTCGCATGACTTCGGCAAAAACATCATTCCGTCGCTGGTATCGTCCAACCGGCTCTTTGCCTACAATTTCTATCTGAACAAGATCCCGGGACAGAATACGAAAGTGCAGCCCTACTGGCGTGATGTCGGGACTTTGAAGGCATTTTTCGAGGCGAATATGGACCTGCGCACCACCACGCCGCAGCTGGATCTCTACAATGAACAATGGCCGATCTACAACTACCATTTCAGCCTGCCTCCGGCGAAATTCGTCCATAACGAGGATGTCGACATCCACGGTCTGACCCGCATCGGCAAGGCGATCAATTCGATCGTGTGCGACGGCTGCATCGTTTCGGGCAGCACGGTCACCAACTCCATTCTGTTCAATTCGGTGTATGTGCACAGTTATGCCACGGTGCACAATTCGATCCTGCTCAATGATGTGGATATCGGGGAACACTGCCGGATCCGGAATGCGATCATCGACAAGCACAACATGATCCCGCCGGGCACCACGATCGGTTATGACCGCAAAGAGGACGAAAAGCATTATATCGTCACGGAACTCGGGCCGGAATACGGACCGGATGCCTGGCTGACGGTCATTCCGAAAGACCGTCATCACCAGCAGCTGGAACTGCCCAAAAGTTTTGTGACGCATGATAACGGCAAATGAACTGCTGCCCCTGCGTGAAGCGGTCCGGAAACGGATCGAAGAGCTGCTGACCGGGGAAGAAGGCTGTCACGATTTCGATCATACGCTCCGGGTGCTGAAAAACGCCCGGATACTTGCCGCCGAGGAAGCCTGTTCCGAGCCGGAATGTCTCCTTATTGATTTGGCTGCGCTGCTCCATGACTGTGCGCGTCCGGAAGAATTTGCCTCCCGCGGCAGGATCTGCCATGCCGAGCGGGGGGAGAAAAAAGCCGAAGAGATACTCCGTTCCCTGGGCTGTTCCGATCCCGATGTGATCCGGACGGTCTGCGATGCGGTGCGGTGCCACCGTTTCCGCGGCGAGTTCAGACCTTCGACCACAGTTGCGAGAGTCCTGCACGATGCTGACAAGCTCGATTCCATTGGTGCGGTCGGGATCGGCCGCGCGTTTCATTATGCGGGCAAGCTCGGCGCCCGGCTGCATAACACTGCCGAGGAAGCCTTGAATTCATCCGAATACAGCCGTGAAGATACCGCCTACCGGGAATATCTGGTGAAACTCAGCAAGGTTCCGGACCGCATGACCACGGAGTCCGGCAAGCGGCACGCACAGGAACGGGCGGAATTCATGCGCGAATTCTTCCGCCGGATGAACGAGGGGGAATAAAAAACAAGCCGCACGGCCATGTGACTGCGCGGCATCAGACAAAGCCGGCCAGGCGGCTTAATTTTTCTTTTCGATCTTAGCCCAGGAATCCTTGAGCTGGACGGTGCGGTTGAAAACCGGTTTGCCGGGCTGGCTGTCGCGGTTGTCTGCGCAGAAATAACCGAGCCGTTCGAACTGGAACCGATCGCCGGGCCTGGCCTCGCGCAGGGAAGGTTCCGTCTTGGCGGCAGCGATCACTTTGCAGGAATCGGGATTCAGATAATTCTTGTAATCCTCGCCATCGGGAATATCCGCGACGTTTTCGATCGTGAAGAGGCGGTCATAGAGCCGGACTTCGGTTTCCAGCGCATGCGCGGCGGAGACCCAGTGGATGGTGCCTTTGACTTTGCGTCCGTCGGGTGCATTGCCGCCGCGGGTGGCGGGATCGTAGGTGCAATGGACCACGGTGACCCGTCCGTCGGCATCCTTTTCGCAGGAGACGCATTTGACGAAATAGGCATAACGGAGACGGACTTCCTGTCCGGGCGTGAGGCGGAAGAATTTTTTCGGGGCTTCTTCCTTGAAGTCGTCGCGTTCGATATAGAGTTCGCGGGAGAAGGGGACCTTGCGGGTTCCTGCTTCGGGATCTTCCGGATTGTTGACCGCTTCCATTTCCTCGGTCTGGCCTTCGGGATAGTTGTCGATGACCAGTTTGACCGGATCGATGACGGCCATGACGCGTTTGGCCGTACGGTTGAGGTTTTCGCGGATGAAATATTCCAGCAGGGAAAGATCGGTCAGACTGTTGTATTTGGTGATGCCGATCTCTTCGCAGAAGGCGCGGATGGCTTCGGGCGGCACGCCGCGGCGGCGCAGTCCGCAGATGGTCGGCATGCGGGGATCATCCCAGCCGTCGACGTAATTGCCTTTGACCAGTTCCAGCAGTTTGCGTTTGCTCATGACGGTGTAAGTGAGATTGAGCCGTGCGAATTCGATCTGGCGCGGGCGAGGGGGCGCGGAAACATTTTCCAGCAGCCAGTCATAGAACGGCCGGTGGAT
>JAZUCR010000071.1:0-2533 GCA_045639225.1 Victivallales bacterium | reverse complement strand
TGCAGGCCAAGAGGGCCAGGCTGGCGGGTTTTGCCGCCAGGATCAGCGGGATGATCCTGCTGATCTTCATTGCCATCGCGGCTCAGATGCATCTGCGCGTGGAAATCGAAAGGATGAATAAACGCGCCACTGAGATCCGGGCGGAAATCAGTCTGCTCAATGTCCAGTGCACCAATCTGCGGAACCGGAAGGAAAAACTGACCAGCTGGCAGCATATCCAGACCCGGATCCAACATTACAAACTCGGGTTGCGCGAAGCGGAGCATAACCAGATCGCCTACATCACGCTGCAACCCCCGCGGGCAGTCCGCAAAACGCTCCGTCCAGTTCAGAAAACGGCAAAAAACGTCAACCGGGGAAAACAGATCTACGCACAATCGGCCAGATAACACCACCGTAACCAAAAGGAACAGCAGATCATGACAGGGTATCTCAGCATCGGAAAAAGAGTGAAATTCGCATTCGGTATTTTCTGTGTGCTGTTCGCTTTTCTGGCTTATCATCTTTACGGTGTCCAGATCACCCGGCATGATGAACTGTATGCCAAGGCCAGGGAAAAATATACGATCGAGACCAAAAAAGAAAATGTCCGCGGCGAGATTTTCGACCGCGACGGCAATCTGCTGGTGGGAAATTCTCCCGTCGGCAACATCGTAGCCGATCCCTGGGCCATCGGAAAAGAGAAGGAATGCCGTGAGACCTCCGCTTTTCTCGCACAGGAACTGCAGCTGCCGGAAAACGAAATTTATCAGAAACTCAGCACCAAATACAATATCGTCGTTGATAAAAACGGCAGAAAGACCAAACGGAAGAAGCGTTACGTCCTGCTCAAAAAAGACATTCCTTTCGATATTTATGAACAAAACCGCGACAATATCGCCAAGTCCAAGATCCGCGGCATCAGCTGCCAGGTCTCTCTGAAAAGGACTTATCCGAAAGCGACCATGCTGGCCAATATTCTGGGATTCACCACGATCGACCGGGACAAGGTCACCGCACGGAGCGGACTGGAAAAATCCTTCGACCGGAACATGAGCTCGGTGGCCAGCAAAGTCAAATACGAGCGGAGCCGCGACGGCAAACCGCTGGTGTTCGGGGAAATCTCCCGCCAGAACGGACACGACGGCTACGATCTTTATCTGACCATCCGCGAACCGCTGCAGGCGATCCTCGAAGAAGAGATCGACAAGATGATGGCAACCTCGAAAGCCGCGCACGCATATATGGTCATGGCCGATCCGTATACCGGCGATATCCTGGCGGTGGCGCAGCGGCCGACCTTCGATCCGAATGACCGCTCCCAAATCAAATCGAACGTCATGGGCAACCCGATCGTCGAAATGGCGTTCGAACCGGGTTCGATCATGAAGCCGTTCGCCGTGTCCGGCGCGCTGGACATGGGACTGATCCGTCCGAACACCATCATCGACTGCGAAAACGGCTTGTGGACCTACGCCGGCAAAAAACTCCGCGACACGCACAAGATCGGCAGGATCACGGTCGCGGAAGTCATCAAGGAATCGAGCAACATCGGCACCGCGAAAATCGCCGTGGAGATCGGCGAACCCAGACTGAAAAACCTGCTTTCATCGTTCGGGTTCGGACAGCGGACCGGCGCGCCGCTGCGGCCGGAAACGGTCGGCCAGTTCTATAAGAATCCCACCAAGATCTCCATTACCCGGTATCCGATCGGTCAGGGTCTGAGCGTATCGCCGCTGCAGATGGTCCGCGCCTACTGCATGCTCGCCAACGGCGGCCGCCAGGTCAAGCTCCGGTTCGTGGACCGGATCGTCCATGCCAACGGGACCGTGGAAAAGATCCCGGTCGAATTGGGCAAGAAGATTTTCCGCCGGCCGGAAACCACCTCGGAGATCCTCGCGATGATGCGTCTGGTCACCGAACCGGGCGGCACCGGGACCGCCGCGGCTGTCCGCGGATATCACGTGGCAGGCAAAACCGGCACCGCGCAGAAAGTGGTCAACGGCAGATATTCCAACAAAGTCCATACCTCTTCGTTCGTCGGCATCGTTCCGGCCTCCCGGCCGCGGTTCGTGCTGCTGGTCACCGCTGATGAACCGCAGGGCGCCCAGTACGGCGGCACCGTTGCCGGACCGTATTTCAGCAGCGCCGCGGAACGCACACTTAAATATCTCCGCGAAACGCCGGAAGTGGATTATGAAACCTATGACGCCAATCTGAAACTGGCGAAAAAACGCGAGATCGACCGCAAGGTCCGCATCTGGGCAAAGGAACGCGAAGAACGCGAACGCCGTAAAGCAGGTCTGCCGGTCACAAAAACCCCCGCACCGGAGGCTAAACAGACCGCCAGACCCGCCCGAAGGAACAACGTTCCCAGGGAAAGTCAGACATCGATCCGCCGGAAATACACGCCGCGCAGCCGGACCCTGTCCGCGAATAACCGGAAACGCGGTTGAGTTCTGCCCGTTCAGAACGGAATAAACAGGAAATATCCGCAAGTCGGAGGCCAAGCGGTCTTAGGAAGAAACTCCATGGAACAACTCCTTGGCTCACA
>JAZUCR010000070.1:0-21066 GCA_045639225.1 Victivallales bacterium | reverse complement strand
CACCAGTTCAATCTGGCGGACAGCGGATTCGGCAGCCGCGGACCGCGCGTCCAGAACGACCGCGCCGGTGAAGTCGGCCGTCTCCTCAACGTCAAATATTTCGATCTCGACCGCATCTTCGGCAAAGAAGGCGTCCAGATCGTGCATCTCTCCGGTCTGGTCGGCGCCCTGAGCCCGGAAACCAGCCAGTTCTGCCTGCAGATCGCCCGCACCGCCAAGAAATACGGCGCCCGCATCTCCTTCGACCTCAACTACCGCGCTTCCTTCTGGAAAGGCCGCGAAAAAGAACTCTCCGCGATCTTCGCGGAAATCGCCAGTCTCTCCGACGTGCTGATCGGCAATGAAGAAGACTTCCAGCTCTGCCTGGGCATCCAGGGACCGGAAGCCGGCGGCAAAGGCATTGCCGGCAAGATCGACAACTTCAAGGAAATGGTCGAACGCGTGAAAGCGGCTTATCCGAACGCTTATGCTTTCGCCACCACGCTCCGTCAGGTGGTCAGCGCCAACAAGCATCTGTGGGGCGCGATCGCCAATGTCGGCGGCGAATGGCAGGTCGTCGAACCGCGTGAGATCGGCGTGCTGGACCGTATCGGCGGCGGCGACGGTTTCGTCGGCGGTTTCCTGTATGCGATCCTGAAGGGCTGGGAGCCCGAAAAATGGATCCAGTTCGGCTGGGCGACCGGCGCACTGGCCACCACGCATCTGACCGACTATGCGCAGCCGGCCGATGAAGATCAGGTCTGGAGCATCTGGGGCGGCAATGCCCGCGTGAAACGCTGATCTTAGAGAACAGCAATCATCAACCGGCGGCAGCCCGATCCGTTGCCGCCGGTTTTTTACGTACCCGCGGCAAGGGGGATCGAATGCGTCGGGTTTTTCTTATAGGTCCTATGAGTCCTATGGGGCCTATAGGGTTGCAGGCTTGCGCTTTTTGCGAAAATCGGATTCTGTTTACTCCAGCGGGACCAGCAGGACGCGTGCCAGAAAGAGTTTGTTTTCCTTGGCCGAGCCGGCCACATAGAACGGTCCCTGGACTTTGACCAGGATCCAGCAGTCATACTTGCCTTTCACATCTTCCGGCACCCAGGCGCCGATCCGCCAGTTTTCCAGATAGACCTGCGTATTATGTCTTCCGCCCGGAAATTCGATATCTTTTCCCTTGCGCGGGATCTTGTACCAGTTATATTTCTCATTTGCGGCCTTGGGACGGATGAATCCGACCACCTGTTTTTTGCTGATGGTATATACTCCCATGCCGATCCCGCCGTAGTTTTTCGCATTTTTGGCTGGAACATAAACCGCCGCTTTGCCGGTCGGCGATTCCGGATCATCGGCTTTTTGCGGCCCGTAAATGAATCTGGAAAAATCGATGATTTTTTCTGCAGGCACATCTTTGAGTTCGTCGGGAAGATCGCCCGCGAACAGAGCCGCGGATGCCATTGCAGTCAGAATGAAGGCGGTAAGTTGTTTTTTCAGATTCATGGAGTTTCTCCTTTTCGGTTTTATTTTTTGGAAACGGGCGTCAGCACGACCCGGTCCAGCAGCACGGCGTTTTTCTTTTGCGAACCTTTCACATAGGCAGGGCCGGTGATCCTGACCGAGATCCAGACATTCCAGGTGTTGAATCCAGTCAGTCCGTCGGCATTGGTCCAGACACTGCGGAGATTGGCATTCCGGTGCCAGAACCATGCCCAGAGAAAAGACTGTTTTCCGAATTCGAAACGGCCGACCTTGTACCAGTGGTATTTTTCATCCTGCGGGATTGGAGTGATGGTCATGGCGATGCCTTTTTTCATCTCATTGTCGTAAACACCGAACGAGACGGGAAGCAGACCGCCGGCCTGGGGCTTCAGCAGATGTTTTCTCCCTGCGGTTTCTTTTTCTGGAGAACTCATGGCTTTGCCGAGCGGAGACTCGGGATCGGAAACCACACCGGAAAAAGACGGCCAGGCAAACTGGCGGATCCGGTCGGCGGGAATGTCCTTGAATTTTTCGGGTATGTCAAGAACCAGCGTCATCCGCTCCAGGTCCTTGTCCAGTTTCTTTTTCAACCCGGCTTTAGCCTTGACCGCGGCATAGGCTTCGATCTGTCCCAGACGGCATTGCCGGTATTCTTCGGCGAGCTGTTTCACGGCAAACCCGGTCTTTCCATTGGCGATCATGACCGCCAGCGGGGTGATCATCTCTTTTTCCACCCGCAAACGGTATGGCGTTCCGGGTTCGGTCAGTTTCCGTGCCGACTGCAAATAAGCATAACACTGCTTAAGAAACGCGGGGGTCTGATATTCCCGCACCGGATTGAAGATATAAACGAGCGTAGCTTTCTCCTCGCGGACCGCCCGGCGGAGCAGATTCAGAAAATCGGTCATCGGTTTTTCCGCCGGGCCGTAATGATGCTTCATGAAATCGGTGATCAATGCGTTTTCATCGCGGGCAGGGTCTTCGAGCAGTTTCATGCCGAGCCAGAACTGCAGATCGTAGAAATTCGGGATATTGCTGAAGAAATCGACTTCGGCTTCCGTGAAATAATCGACCGCGCCGATCCGTTTCAGATACCGCAAATCGCCGGGAATGGCGTCGATCATGGTTTCCACCCGCGGCGGATTGAATTCCGGACCGTTCGGAGAAGCCATGTTCCAGTAATCCCAGACGGCGATCCGGGCTCCTTTTTCCTTCCAGGAATCGAAAATCTTCCGGCGTTCCGCATTGTTCGGATGGGTCAAAGGACGATAACAGTCGCTGCGCGTGTAGAGATCGCAGATCTGGATCAGCACATTCTTTTCCGGACGTATCGTGTGCGGTGCTTTTTCGCTGGAAACATACGCGAAAGTCCGAATCGTCACTTCCGGATATTTTACTGCGATTTTGCGGGCGATCCGGTTAATGAAGGTCAGCACCAGCGCGGCATCCGAACCCTCTTTGTCCGATAGGGCTTTGCATTGCGGACACAGGCACAGCCAACTGGTATTGTCCAGCTGACTGATGTCGTAAATGTTCCGTAATTTCTGCGGGGAGAGTTTTTTCCGGTCGGAAAGGATGAACGATTCCAGCGTAGCCGTCGCAATGTCCGCAACTTCCGGATTGGTCAGACAAAGTTGTCCGCCGAACCCGTTTTTCCCATGAAAACGTTCGCCGTTTTCATTCATGGAAAAATATTCCGGATGCGTTTTGAAATACTTTTCCGGACTGACGTAATCATAAAAATTATGACAGTTCGGGCGCACGTTGGCGGGACAGTCCAGCGAACCATACATATTCAAACGGTTCCGGGCATAGAAACGCCAGATGTCGGCCACTTTTCTGACTTTCTGATTCCACGGCGGGGAGTAGATCCCTCTCATTCCGAAGGCCGGACATCCCGACCGGTCCAGTCCGGAAAAATCCTTCCGGACGGATTTCGGAATAAAGGTCGATTCGAACGTATACCAGCGGACTCCAAGTTCGTTTTCCAGAAAATTGTAGACCGCATTGGCGGTTCCTTCATGCGGATGTCCGGTCAGCACCACATTTTTCCCGATGCTTTTATAGGTCCAGCCGCCGGGCTGGAAGGAGTCCGCTTTCATGCCCTGCCGGGCTGCGTATTCGGTCGGTCCGACATAAAAAGCAGGTCCGCCCGGAAAATCCTTTTCTTCGAAGATCCGACAGGGACGGTCCAGGGAAAGCTTGAGGTGGACAGCCAGTTCTTCGGCGGTCCGAACTGAGCCTTTGTGGACGATATTGACCGCATCCTGCGCGGACAGCCATCCGCAGCAGAGCAGAATGAGAAAACCCAATTTATTCATGGTGTGCCAATCCTATTCAATTTATGAATGAGGATGCATTGCGGACCTGCTTACAGTTCCACGGCAGGACATTTGCCATGCTGCCGTAAAATGTTGTGGTTTTGCCGCCTCGCCGGTAGAGATTGACCGCGATCCCGGGAACCGTTGCCGCATTGCCGCCGATAAATACCAGATTGATTTTATTGTCATGATTGATCCTGCCGGTGCTCCAGCTGATCACCCAGTGATTATTGACATCGTCGGGCGTTATTTCGCTGATCATCAGATTCCGGCTCGGGTAAACGATCTTGGAAAAACGCATCGGCGGCTTGCTGCCGTTGAAATCGGCATGAGCATAAGTCAGATACTGATTGTATCCATAAGACAGATTGCTTGTGCCGGGCCCGGCGCATTTCGGCATGTGTTCATCCGAAGGACAGATCATGTTTTTCAAAATCGGAGAGTGCGAATACAATGATTTAGGTTTTCCGCCGACATTTTCATAGATCAGATCGCCCCAGAAGCATTTGCTGCTGGATGAAACCGTGATCAGGTGTGCCGGAAAATAATCTGCGGAATCGTTGCCGTACATGATGACCCCGCTGCCCAGCCCCTTGAGATTGTTGAGGCAGCTGATGGTTTTGGCTTTATTTCTTGCGGAATTCAGTGCCGGCAGCAGCATTCCCGCGAGGATCGCGGTGATCGCAATCACCACGAGAAGCTCGATGAGCGTGAAAAATCCAGACCGTTTCCAATCTTTGTTCCTGTTTCCGTTCATAGTTGTTTTCCTCCTTGTTTTTTATGGTTTTTCCATTGAATGAAATTCGGTTCGACGGCTTCGAAGAGAGATTTTTCCGACGGCTGGATCGGATTATCCGCAATGGCACGTTCCAGCATCGCCGCGGCCTGTTCTCCCAAGCGGAAATAGAAGTCACGCCAGGATTCGAATTGGAATGGGATTTCAATATCGGGATACAGCTGGAGCTGATTTCGCACCTGCGGATTGTCTTCGATACTGAGAAGCGGACGGATGTCGGGATGCTGATGCAGGAATGCAAACAGATTTTCATAGAAACCGGCCAATCCGTCTACCAGAATACCGTCGACCGGATATTTCCGGCGCAGGGCGGAAAGACGCGGTCCAAGCTCATCCGCGCGGGAAATAACCATTTCATCCGGCAGTTCTATGCCGTATTTGGCGAGTTCGGCGCGAAACAGTTTCAGACTGGGTGAATTGACCGCGAAATAGACGATATGCCGGCAGCCGTGGGAAACAAAGTAATCGGCGCGCTGTTTTGCCAGTTTTTCCCAGTCCAGCGAAACGGTATTGGCGGTTTTGCCGAATGGCCGGGTCAGGAAGAGATTTTGCCCGCACAAGACCAGCGGAATTCCGTGTTTCTCGCTGATCAGGTCCATCAGCACGGGAAGGTTTTTCGCGTTACTGTCGATCCAGACGATGCCCGTCAATCCCAGGGATCTGACCAGTTCCGGCAGATCGGAAAGTTTTTTGAAACTGAGATTGCGTATCAGATAGAAGCGCTGCGCGAGCGAGGAAATCACTCCGGCATATATATCGGGGAAATCGATATACGGGTTGGCCCATTCCGGATTGAAAACGATGCCGACGGTCTGCCGCTGGGACTGCTGCGGAGTGAGGAACATGCCGATCCGGTTTCGGGTCTGCAGAATGCCTTCGCGCTGCATCGCGTCGAGATGTTTCCGGATCAGGTAGATCGAAACGCCGAGGTCGCGGGAAATATCGCGGAGCGGCGGCAGACGGTCCGTACCGGCATGCGTCCTGATATAGTCGGACAATGCCTCTCTGACCTCGTTTTTCGTGAACCCCTTTTTCATGATGAAATGGAATCTCCTTCTGTGTCAAAAAAAAATATAACACGTAATTTGCGATTTGTCAAATACTTTTCCGGATTTGTTTGAAGTTTTTGTGAGAAACAATCCCACTTGCCGGTTCGCGTTTTCTGTGAACCGCGTGAGTCGGATAGGACCTATAGGACTTATAAGACTTATTGGACCTATAAAAAACGCACCCCCCACCATGGGAGGGTGCGTGACATGTTGCCAGGGATTTTCCGCTCAGCGGGCTTCGAGAGCGCAGGTCACGAAATCGGCATCAGCAGGCAGACGTTTCGCATTCGGAGCCTGCGGCAGAAAATTCGCCGCATTGCCGGACGCCAGCAGCAGACCGCCGCGCCCGAGAAATTTCTTGATCTGCCCGGAGAAGAATGCCTGCTTGAACTTCCCTTTGTAGGAGGCTTCGACCCCGTGCGGGAGAACGAAAACATCCAGATGGTCCAGCATGCCCCGCTGGATCTCGAAGTCGTCGATGAATATGACGTCGAGATCGGGGTGGCAGTCAAGCGCGAGCATCGCGCGGATGCAGTATTTGCCGACGATCGCGGGTCCGTAAAAGCCGACCCGGACGGGACGGGGATTCTTGCTGGGCCAGATGGGCGTCGGTTTGACTCCGGTCACGGCATAGATGCAGCCCAGCGCAATGGGATGCGACGACTGATAGGATTCCGGATGGAAACTGGTGGCGATCACTTTCCCTTTGCCGAACTGACCGTGGATCACCGCGGGTGCACCGAAGAAATTGCCTCCGGGTTTGCCGACCGGTCCGACCGTGCTCTTGTAGACGCCGAGCACTTCACCCCATCCATTGCCGGGCTGGGCGCCCGGACGGGCGATCGGACCATGGGAATAACGGACCATGTAACGACCGGGCCTGACTCCCATGACGGCTCCGCCCTTTTCGGAAATATCCACCGCGAGCGAGGCCGCATTGCCGCCGGCTCCCTGGCAGTATTCGAACGGCATCAGCCGGAGCCGTTCCGGACGGTTCAGCGTGCAGTGGAATCCGGCGCAGAAGCCCGCATAGGAACCGCCTGCGGCGACGAAATCACGCACTTTTTCCATGCCTTCGGGTTTCATTTTTGTGCACTGCAGACGGCTGGATCCGCCCGGGACCACCAGCAGATCGAGATCTTTCAGCTTGTTCGCGCGGATATCTTCGGCGTCGATCAAAGTGAGTTCGAGCTGAGGCGAATAAGCCAGCAGACGCGCCCAGAAAAGGACGCCGTTACCGCGGCTGCCGCTGTCGACATAAAAACCGGTTTTGACGATCCGGGGCGCAGCCTTGTCCGCCGTTTTTCCGCTGGTCGTTGCGCACGATACGGTGCAAAACAACAGACCGGCCGCCATGACTGCCATTACGATTTTTGCCGTCCAGGTTTTCTGCTTCATGATGTCACTGACACTTTCCGGTCCCAATCAGGACCTTGATTTATGAAAAATGGTTTATATCTTTTTATCCGGATTGGTCAAGTTCAACGGGGCACGGCGAATTTCGACAATTCGGAAAACGTGAGCCACTCGACCTGACTGCCGAAAACTTTATTGATGCGGCCGGCCAGCTCTTCCAGTCCCTGGAGCCCGATGGCGCGTCCGTCGGAAAAGAGCGACTGCCAATGACTGATCAGGATGATCGGCAGACCCTGTTCGTAAAGATCGCGGACCATTCCGGTTCTGCCGTCGGGCGCGAGGAGTTTGTCGATGTTCTTCCGGGCCTCTTCGGCGGCAGTCCGGGCGTCGGCGGGATTCTGGGTCGGCCAGAACGCGTCGAACGTATTGTTAGGAATGGAGACCACTCTTCCGGTCTTTTCCGAATCGCACATCAGGATCGGTTTTTTGAAATCATCGCCGGAGTGGAGGAAATAGAAACAGCGGTCGCGGTTCATGACTTTCCGGAACGCCATGCCGATGCCGGCGGCGTAATTGTCTTCGTTGTCGATCCCGCAGCGCCAGGGGGAAGTCATGCCCTGCGGATCGAGGCCGGTATTGGAAAGAATGGTCAGCGCCAGCCCGACATAATCGGCGATCTCTTCCGCACTCAGCGAGGAAAAACAGACATCTTCAAAGACATGCAGGCAATTGCCGGTTTTCAGGTCGTACGCGCGGTAATGCGTGAGGACTTCCGGGGTGATGGAGAACCGCGGCTGGATCTGCTCCCTGACGATCCGGATGAATTCGCGGATATTCGCCGCGGGGACCTGGCTGACGTTCTCGGTCTCGTCGAGCCGGCCGAGGCCCGCGGGCATGGGCACGACGGAGAATTTGCCCTTGATGCCGCAGCGGCT
The DNA here is from genome assembly GCA_045639225.1 of Victivallales bacterium. GTDB lineage: Bacteria > Verrucomicrobiota > Lentisphaeria > Victivallales > UBA1829 > SIG94. The sequence continues at coordinate 13,148 of JAZUCR010000070.1, read as the reverse complement.
GCAGACGGCGGCGAATTCGGCGGCGAAAGCCGGCGGCACCAGCAGTTCGTGAAACGTTTTCAGATCGTGAAAATGAAACATGTTGACGGGTCCGCCGTCATCGATGATCAGACTTACCGGGATCGTGGCCATGGCTGCAATACTCCTGTGTTGGCTGTTTTCAGGAATATACATGATTCTGCCGCAAGATTCAAGGCGGAACGGGAAGAAACGCGGAAAATCGTTTCAGAACAGATCGGGCTGGACGAAATCGTCTGGATGCAGGATTTTTTGAATCGGCGCGTAGGAAAGCCGGTGGATGGGGCAGGGACCGTATTTTTTCACGGCCTCGATGTGGGCCGCGGTGCAGTAGCCTTTGTGGATCTCGAAACCGTATTGGGGATAAGTTTCGGCGAACTCCTTCATCAGCAGATCGCGGTGGGTCTTGGCCAGGATGCTGGCGGCGCCGATGGAGAGGGATTTATCATCGCCTTTGACGATGGACTGGGACGGCAGTTCGAAGACTTTGACCGGATTGCCGTCCACGAGAATGAATTGCGTCTGCGGGAGCTGCGCGACAGCCAGACGCATGGCCTTCCAGGTGGCCTGGAGAATATTGATGCGGTCGATCTCCTCGGCGGAAACTTCGGCGACGGCATGGAGAATCGAGGGTTCGGCCAGCAGGAGTTCGCGGACCTCCATGCGGGCGTTTTCGGTCATCTGCTTGGAATCATGGATGCCGGCAGGGATTCTGGCGGGGTCGGTGAAAATGACGGCGGCGGCGACGACCGGACCGGCCATACAGCCGCGTCCGGCCTCATCCACGCCGGCGACAAAAGAAAACCCCTCGGCCCATCTGATCTGCTCAAATGCGAGGAGTTTTTCTCTGCGGGCAAGCTCGTCCTGCGGATGAACTTTGCCCGTTTTTTTTGACGCCATAAGGGAATCAGGCGTTGAACTTCATTTCTTTGACTTTGGCGCCTTTGCCGATCTTGTCGCGCAGGTAGTAGAGTTTGGCGCGGCGGACGCGTCCGCGGCGTTCCACTTCGATGTGGTCGATGCGGGGCGAATGGAGCGGGAAAACTCTTTCCACGCCGATACCGAAAGCGACACGGCGAACCGTGAACATTTCGCGGATACCGCTGCCGCGGCGGGCGATCACGACACCGGCGAACATCTGAATACGTTCGGTGGTGCCTTCGACGATCTTGTTGTAGACTTTGACGGTGTCGCCGACGTTGAAATCAGGGATGTCCTGCCGGCACTGTTCTTTTTCGATTTTGTCAATCACGCTGCTCATATTACAATCCTCCGTTTAAGATTTCTTTTCCAGCAGATCGGGGCGTTTGCCGGCGGTTTCCAGCCACGCCTGTTCTCTGCGCCATTCTTCAACTTTTTCGTGGTTCCCGGAGAGCAGAACTTCGGGAACCCGCCAGCCGCGGAACTCCGCGGGCCGGGTATACTGCGGATATTCGAGGAAACCCGATTCAGTGGAAAACGATTCATCCGCATCGGAGTCGCCGCATCCAAGCGCCCCGGGCAGCAATCGGATCACTGCATCGCACATTACCATTGCGGGAAGATTGCCGCTGGTCAGAACATAATCGCCGATCGAGATTTCCCGGTCCGCCAAATGCTCCCGCACGCGCTCGTCCACGCCCTCATAATGTCCGCATATTATAATCAAATGACTTTCCTGGGCCAGTTCCGCAGCGATCCGCTGAGAGAAACGCTCGCCGCGCGGACCGGTCAGGATCACCTTCGATTCTTTCGTCCTCAGAAACTCGACCGCTTCGAACAGCGGCTCGGGTTTCATCAGCATTCCGGGACCGCCGCCGAACGGCTTGTCATCCACGGTCTGCCGTTTGTCATGAGTAAAGTCTCTGAGATTTACCGCATTGACCGCCACCCGGTTCTCCCGGATCGCCCGTCCCGTGATACTGGACCCCAGTGGGCCGAAAAATATATCGGGGAACAGAGTAACGATGTCAATCCGCAGTCTCAGTCCGCCACCTCGACTTTGATCCGGTTCTGCATTCTGCTGCCGGCGCTGAAAACCAGCGCACGCAGTGCACTGATGGTTTTGCCTTTTTTGCCGATGATCTTGCCCGTATCCTCTTTGCGGCAGGAAATCCAGATCACACTCGCATTGTCTTCATTCTTGGTCGTCACTTTGACTTCATCGGGATAATCGACCAGCGCAGTAACCACGTAATTGACAAAACCTTCCAGATCCTTCAGGGTAACGGCACGTCCGTTCCCGGCAGGAGTTCCGGATGCTTCAGCGGATTTTACGGAACTGCCGGCGGCGCTGACATCTTCCATGTCGCCGCTGAACAGTTTCTTAAAAAACGTCATGATAGCCACAATAACTGCTCCTGAACGCATCTGTTCATACTGTCATCCGTCCGGGATCGTGCGACCGCGGAACGGGATCACTGATTACGAACCGGCTCAAGCCTGAGCCGCTGCATCCTTCTTAAAGTTTTTCTTTTTGGTGTAGGGATCGGCGGCGCCGCGCACTTTGGATTTCCCTTCTTTGGCGCGCTTGTAGATATCGGCAACCGTGTCGCTCATCTGGGCGCCGTTCGCGAGCCAGTATTCAATGCGTTCGACATTGACCTTTTCGTCGCTTTTCTTCGGATCGTAGTAGCCGAGAGTTTCGAGTGTGTAGCCGTCACGGGAAGAACGGATATCCGTCGCAACCACGCGGAAGCTGATCCAGTTCTTCGCACCAGTTTTTTTCAGTCTGATCTTGACCATTTTGGTTTTACCTTATGCTCATCCTGTTTTTCGATCGGCATACATCCCGTATGCCCCGTTTTTTTGTTTCCCATGCTGCCCGAACATTGTCAACATTAGCAACATAGAGACGAATAATATACTCTGTTTTATGAAAAATGCAAGTCTTTTTTTCAAAAATTTGCACTTTTCTGCTTCTTTTTCCTCAGTAAGTTACCATGGTACCGGTTTTCTGATCGAAGCTGCTGTAGGCGATAAAGAAGTATTTGAAATAGTTGCATGCCCAGTGGTGGGTGGCGCTGGGCGACGTGCGGTCGGTTTTCATTTCCAGCTGGGCGGGGGTCATCGCCTCCGCGTGACCGTCGATCAGCGCAACCGAGGCGCGGCAGGAGGTTCCTGCCCGGTAAAAACTGTCCGTGGTCGGCAGCACCAGTTTTTTGTTGCCGTGACGGTAACGGACCACATTGGAAAGGAGCGCCTGATAACTGATGGCATAACCGCGGCAGTTGTTGGGATTCGGGATCCAGGCATTGTAATCGACCTGCGTGCATGAATCCGCCACCATTGCCACATCCCGCGGATACTGGATCATCTGCATTTTCACATAACGGCCGTAGGCATTGCCGCCCAGGCAATGATTGATCCCGTAAGCGATCTTTCCGTAATCTGCCGGCTGGGCTCCTTCCGCATCGGGACAGGCAACCTGCAGTTTTTTGTCGATTTCAGCCGCGTTGAACCACCATTCCGGACCGTTGGTGGTGGCCGCGGAGGTATAGGCGTTGGCCGCAGGCAGCCAGTCCGCCCAGTTTTCCACATAGAGAAGGATTTTGGTGTTGATCTGACGGACACTGCTCAGACAGCTGATCTGACGCGCTTTTTCCCGTGCGCTGTTCAGGGCCGGCAGCAGCATTCCCGCCAGAATGGCGATGATCGCGATCACGACGAGGAGTTCTATCAGCGTGAAAAAAGTTTTTTTCCGGAACACCGGAGCCGTTTTTCCTTTTACCCGATTCCCGCCGGCTGCGCAGACGGATCCGGGAGGCTCATCCGTTTTTCGTAATGACTTCTTCATAATCACAGCTTTCCTTCTCTTTTCATGGTTGGAGAAACAATCGTATCGGATAATATACTTTTGTTTTATTTCCTGTCAAGTATGGAAAATCCAACAAGACGGAAAATCTTGAAAAAACAGCTGCCAGGGGTCATAATTTTCCTTTCAGGAGGACCCTTGCCGCATTCAGACCGAGGATCTTGTATTTGTCTTCCACGGAGATATCCGCAAAGATGACCCGTCCGATCTGGTGTTCACTGCTGTAGAAACTCATATCGCTGCCCCACAGCAGTTTATCCGTCATCCCCTCATGGACGAAATATTCGATCAGCCCTTTGGGCGAGGCGGAAAAACAGCATTCGAGGAACACATTGGGATAAGTGCGCGCATGGCGGACATATTCTTCCTTCATGCAGCATCCGGCATGGCCGAGGATAAAGGAAACATGCGGATATTTCTCATACTGTCCTTCCAGGTCTTTGAGCTCGTTTCCCCAGGTATGGATCAGCATGGGCAGCTGATGTTTCTCCGCGAAAGCGTAGACCAGATCGTAATTGGGGTGGGAATACGGCAGTCCGGAAGAGGAAACATGGATTTTGACCGCGCGGAAACCGGCGTCCCAGCCGGCCTGAAGCTGGCGTTCGATGTCTTTTTCGTAACCGGCATCGGCAGTGATATAACCATATAACCGGTCCGGGCAGACGGCGACGATCTCCTTCATTTCCTCGAGCGCCAGATCGGTATAGTTGATCAGACCGGCATAATGGCTGATGAAACATTTCCTGCAGCCGGTGCGGTTCATGCAGTCGAGGAAAGCCTGCGCGGAATTTTCATACAACGGGAAATAGGAGCCGGTCCCGATATGGGTGTGTGCATCGATCACCAGACATTCCAGGGGCAGACCGGCAAGGGCGCGTTCTTCGAGAATATCATGCTTCATTTTTCCACCTCGCTCAAAAGTCTTTCGATATTGCCGTGCGCCACCGCTTCCAGCGCCGCCTGGTCCAGTCCGGAATAGAACAGTCCGGTCACGCCGGCGCCTTCTTCCGCATCGGGATAGCCGCATCCCCAGACGAAACGATGGGATCCGAATCGGCTGCATAAAGCAGGATATCCGCCGAAAACGGAAAACCGGGTATGCAGACACACATACAGCTCCTTGTGAAGCTCCATCAGCGATTCCACCATGGGCAGTCTTCCGAGGCGGGGAACCTGCAGCAGGATCACGCGCATGCCGGGAAAGGCGTTCATGGCTTCATGCAGTTCGTTCGGCACGAACGTGCCCCATTCCAGAAGCACCGGGAGTTTCTTTTCCTCCAGCATTTTATAAAGCTCGCCGCAGCACCAGGGGAAGAAACTGTACGGCCGGTAATTGTTATGGGGTTTCATCCAGACGCTGCGCATCCGGTACTGCATGAGCCGTTCGAGATGGTCCTGCACATCCAGCGGGTCGATCAGGTAGACTCCCTCATAGGCATCCTGTCCGGCGAGATGGCGGATCAGAGTTTGATTCGCCAGGTCGTGAATGGCGTAATAGCCTGCCGCGCTGCGCACCAGCGCGCGTTCGATGGGAAAATGTCCGAACCTTCTGCTCATATCTTCCAGGTCGGGTTCGGGTCCGGGATAAGGCACTTGCGGGCGTCCGATCACGGCATCGCAGGCAAAGAGCCTTTCCACCATCAGGTCTTTTTTCATTTTACAGGAGCTCCTTGTAGTTGAGGGAAACTTTCCGATAAGCCTCGGCGGCCTGTTCGATCACGTTTTTATCGAATTTTTTGAACCAGGGAATGCCGAAGGCGATCTCATTGATCCGGGAGGAAACCGGCAGCGTGTCGTCATTCTGCCGGACATCCCGCTGGCCGAAGGCGATGCTGGTGGGCTTTCCCTGATGGAAAAAGTCCATTTCGTTGAACAGTTTGAAGCGGTGAAGCGGTTTGTTGGCGCCCATGCCGGCGAGGTGACAGCCTTCTTTCCAGACCGCATCCATGAATTTAGCGCCGGGGAGCCCCTCGAGTTCTTCGGCATGATAGATTCCGCGTGCGTAGTACCAGCCGCCCATGGTGGAATCCGGCAAGGTGATCCGGTGCGCATGCAGTCCGGGCGTATTGCCGATGCAGTCCCAGAAATAGTTCATCGCTTTCTGGATCTCTTCCATCTGGGCGGGATAGCACTTGATCTGCACCCGGCCGAGTGCCGCGGAAAGCTGGTTGAGGCGGTGTTTTACTCCTGCGGCGGGCGCCCCGATGAATTTGGCGAGGGTCGAATCGGTGAGCGTCTCGCTCTTTTTCGCATAATTGGAGTCGATCAGCCGCTCATAATGGCCGAACAGCATGGCGCGCTCGTAAATTTCCCGGTCATTGGTGAACAGCATGCCGCCTTCACCGATCGGGAAGGATTTCCCGGACATCATGCTGCAGCCGCAGACATCCCCGATCGTCCCGCACAGCCGTCCTTTATACAACGCCCCGTGGGCATGGGACAGATCTTCGATCACCTTGACCGAATGTTTCCGGGCGATCGCCATGATCCGGTCCATGTCGCACGGATGTCCGCAGTAATGCACCACAACGATCGCTCTGGTGCGGGGTCCGATCCGGTGTTCGATATCATCCGGATCGATGCAGAGCGTTTCCGGGTCGATGTCGGCGAAATTCACTGCGGCTCCGAGCGGCAGGGCGGCGGTGCAGCTTGCCCAGTAGGTGATGGAAGGGCAGATCACTTCATCGCCGGCGCCCACGCCGCAGGCCCAGAGCGCTTCCTGAAGCGAAGCGGTGCCGTTGCAGGACGCCTGCGCATATTCGACGCCCATCCATTCCTTGAATTCGTCTTCGAATTTCCGGGTGATGTCGATCCCGCTCATGTTGCCCGAACGCAGCACGGCGAGCACGGCTTCTTCATGTTCTCTGGTGATGATCGGCCAGCGGATGCTTTCATGGTCGGAGGTAAGGTCTTCGGCAAAGACCTTTTTCCCGCCCGTAACTGCCAGTTTTCCCATATTCGAAATCCTCCTGCGGAATCCGGCTTCCCGGCCCGGATTTCCGGTTCATTTGACAACCTCCCCTGATGGCCGGGTCCGGCATCAGGGGGAACACTTTTACTTGAAAGATGCCGAACTGAAAGTCGGGACAAACACTTTCTGTCCGGGTTCGATCGAGTAAATGATATACCAGTCGCCGGATCTGATCCCGTCTCTGGCAGGATCGGATCCCGGACGCAGCGTCAGAAAAGTTCCGCCGGAACCGCCGACGGTGGCCTCGGTATCTTCGATCACATAAGTCCGGTTCCGGCCGGGGAACAGGACCTTCGCGCCTTCATACCACGGCTGATTCGCGTATCTCGACATCGGACGGTTGGTCCGCAGCACATTCGGGGATTTCGGGTCGAATTCGATCACCTGATGCCAGCCGGCGATGAACGGGGCGCTGTTGACGAATTTCAGCAGGACGCGTCCGTTGTCCAGCTTTCTGGCGGATTGGATGGTGTAGCACTCCGTGACCGGACCGCGGCCGTCCTGCCGGGTGGTGACGATGTGCAGATCACGCCCGGGAAGCACGCTCAGATCCCAGGTCTGGTCGGGAATGATCTCCATTTCGGACCGGGTCCGGTCGCCGGTCAGGTCGCCGAACAGATCGGCAACGGTTCCCGTGAACTTGTCGGTTTTATTTGTGAGCAGATTTTTGGCGTTCTCTTTCAGATACGTGCCGCGCACCATGTGGGCTTTCACGATTATGCCGTCCGGGTTTTTCCGCACCAGCGCATACAGCGCATCGGTCGAAATCCCGTTTGCGAGTTCGAGCGGCCGGTTGGCGGTCTGATAGATCACCAGATCACGGTATTGGTCCTCCAGCTGGATTTCCAGGACCGTCTGATCCCGGGACGCCAGGATTTTTTTCACGTTCCGGATCAGAGGTTCGCTGTCCGGATACAGACCTTCGAAAACATTGACGAAACGGCTTTCCAGATCGCGGTCCGAACTGGTGCGGCGCAGCATGGAAATATCCATGGCATTCTCGAAAGGCGCGGTCAGAGTGGAGGAAAATCTGCCCGAACGCAGCGGCTGCCGGGCCAGCAGCGGACTCCACGGTGCGAGGCCCTGCCACAGCGAAGCCGGTGTATCGTCCAGCGGAACGGCGGTCAGGCGGACCGCCGCTTTCCCTTTGCTGCTTCCGGCCGGACGCGGGGGATTCCATTTGCCTTCCCCGTCACGCATGTAAGCGTAATAATCCGTGTTCCACTGGATGGTCCACGGCTGCGCGGAAAGCTCCAGTTCCCGGACGTCTTTGACCCAGTCGAAGCACCGGTAGAAGAGGTTGTTCGCCCAGCTGGCCGACCGGTCGGGATCTCTGGAGACCGGCCGGGTGCCGTCGAACCAGGCATGGGTCAGGGACGGATAGGTTTTTCCTTTCTGTTTCGGCCCGGAAACGCGGTTTCCCCAGGCGGAATAATATTGGGTATGATTCCTGCCGCCGTGAATGGTCAGCAGATCGACCAGATACGCTTTCCCGCCGGGAGTTTCGATCCCGAGCAGTGCCCGGCGGAATTCCCGGACCGTTTTCGGACTGTATTTTTCGAATTCGCCCAGGGCACGGGCTTCCAATACCTGAAAAGTCTTTTCCGCGTCGTCGTTTTTTTCTCCGCCTTTGAAGGTGACCAGTTCACTGCTGCCGCGATTGTCCCCCCAGCCGCGGCCGGATGCGATATCGTTGACCGTGACCGTATTCTGTTCGATCGGCGAATGGCTGATCACCCAGGGGAACGATTCGCCGGTCCGCGGTGCTTTCAGCACTTTCCGGGGGAAGTTCATCTCGTTGAGCTGATCCACTTCTTTCCTGGTGGCGATTCGCCAGTATGAACAGTAGCCGCCGGTCCGGATTACCGGCACTCCGTCGAACCACAGCGACATTCCCAGCATATCCGAGGCATTGTGCAGGGTGGCGCGGCTGTAATGCAGGGAGGCTTCCAGCCGCTGGTCTTTTCCGCCCAGACGCAGGATCCCGGTTCCAAAGCCCGGGAAGTTCATGCTGGGTTTCTTTTCATAATCCGCTTTCAGGTGCTCGTATTTGCCTCTGAGCGGAAAATCGGTCTGGATGTGCTGATGCTGATCCCCGAATTCGAGGAAAATCCCCCGGGTGGTGTAAAGTTGTTTCCAGACGATGGATGCCCGCTGGTAAAAAGGATTGTCCTTCAGGAAATCCGGGTTCAGCAGACCGTAGCCCTGGGGATTGCTCATATAGGGATAATAATAGGAGCTCAGCATGGCCATATAGTTCTGCGCCCCTTCACCGTTCAGTCCGTCCTGATAGTGATGGTTATACAGAGTCAGTTCCTGATTGGCGCCGGCAAAATCGATGATGAAATGGTCCCCGGTCAATATCCCGGCGATGAGCAGATCTTTGTAATTGGCCTCCTGATAATTGGTCATGAGCCGCTGGGAAAAACAGGCTTTGTAGGTGAGGATGATCTCGCGCATCAGTTTCCGGACCACTTTCTTTTCCAGCGCGTCTTCCGACCCGTATTTCATTTTGGAATAGTATTTGAAAGCGGGATGATGCCGCATCAGTGCGAACGGTTCGCACCAGATCGCTTCCTTATGCATGTTGATCCAGCCTTTGTCGCCGGCGGAAAACGGTTTGCGCCGGTTCCAGGGACCGAGTTTATCGTGCTTGAACACGATGGGTCGGCGAACGTTTTCCCACTCCTCCCGGCTCAGTTCCATGCCGTCCTTCCCCGTGGCGAAAAGATTGCTGAATGCAAGCGGCAGTGCGTAATAAGTGTCGGCGGCGTGGTCCAGGATCAGCGCCGCTTTGTACGGATACAGCGGGTTCCCCGTGTTTTTGAACTGGTTCATATAACGCACCAGGTCATCGGCCGCCTTCACCCAATACGCATTGTCGAAAATATGATGGATGAACAGTTCCCATTCATTCCCGTATTTGTCCTTGTAGAGAGTGCACGGGATCTTGCGGATCGAGTCGTCCAGATAACGGAACGAGGCATACGCATTGGGTTTGAGCTTGTAATCCGCCGGATAGTTGCTCCGGTACAGCTCGGTTCGGCAGCAGCCGGTGACCGCCTTGTCCGGATTTTTGGCGTCGAATTTGGCCGAATAATTTTCCGCTCCGCAGAAGGGACAGTAAGAAAACAGCGCGCGGACGCTCTTCCAGTCGTTGCCTTTAAAACTGGCGGCGACATAAACTTTCTGATTCGGCCGGACCCCTTTTATCCTCGCATACGGGGAAATGCTTTTCGGAAATCTTTCCCGAACCGCGGCATCAGCCGGGGCGGCATCCTGCAATTTGGCGAAATCCTGGTTCGAAAGCGAGCCTTTCCACTTCCGCATGGCGTCATTGCAGGCATCCCGCAACAGGGTTTCTTTTTTCATCAGGACCAGTTTTCTTCCCGGGATCTGATCAACCAGTTTCTCGTTTTTATCCGATGCGTTCCATTGTCCGAAGAGCGGCAGGGAAATACTCAATCCCGTTATCAAACAATAATAAATCTTCATGCAGCTGCTCCTGTTCCCGTTGGTCCCCTGGACGGGGAATGATTTCAGTCAGGACTTCCTACGCGCAAACGCAGCGGCATCCGGATGAATTATCAGGTTTTTCGAACCCGATTTATCTGCATAGTTCCGGAGAAACCGGACAAGGTGATCGATCGGCGGTGCCGGACCCCGGTCCGGAATGAACTGCGGTTTGCCGATAAAAAAGTCCGGCACTGGATAAATATACCCATGCCGGACCGTAAAATCTGATGCAGAGATCAGGCTTTGCCCGCTTTGCATTTCAGGGCGTCATAAGCCGCCTTGGTGATGAATTTGGTCAGATGGGTGCCGTCATCATCGACCGCCTTGATGGCATAGTGTTCCTGGATGGCGCCGCTTTTGGTTTTCTTGGAATAGATCACCTTGGTGCATTTGGATTCATCGATTTTGACTTTGGCTTTTTTCTTCACGTTGTAGAGTTCCTGCATTTTCTGCTCCTTGGTTTGATGGTTGAATGCCCCTGAAAACCGGGCTTTGTTTGTTATTTTAACATCAATCTGCAAAAATACAATACCGGAAATCAAAAAATTTTCAGAAAAATCCTGCTGAAAAACGGCTTTTCACACTTGACAAACCGTTTTTGGCTGTTTCTGAAGCCGTTTTATTCCGGTTTTGCGAATTTCAGCACGCAATAACCATATTTGCCCGTGGAGTCGAACCGGAGCGAATTGCCGTCCAGGTCATACTTCACGGAATCGGATTTTTCGACCAGTTCGGGCTTGATGCCGTGCAGTTTTTCCGGCAGGGCGATGACCTTGCCCGAAACCGGTTCGTGGAAATCGACATACATGACCAGGTGTTTGCCCTGCCGGTTCAGGTAATATCCCTGATTCGGATCGAAATACTGCCGGTACGCCATGCAGTAGAAAGCCTGTCCTGCCTTGATGAACCGGAGCTTCCCGCCGTCCAGCGCATGCGGATAGGTCTTGTGCGATTTATACAGGAACAGGGCAGTGGCGGCGTTTTTCGCGTGTTCTTCCGGGGTCGTGCAGCCTTCCAGCAGCGAATAACCGCAGACAAAACCGATATCGGGCAGATTTTTGCCGTCCTTCAGATACTGGACGAACCGTTCCGGCATGCTTTTCGGATTTTCGAAGGTTTTCGCCGTCAGATGCATGGAGCCTTTGATCGGCCGGGTGAAATCGACCTGATTGGCAAAATCCCATTCCTGCTTGTCATATTCGAACGGCAGGGTCTTGGGCACGTAATAAAGGTGTTTCGCATATTTGCCTTTGTTCATCTGGATCGCCTGGATGAAGCCCATGTAGCCGAGGCGGACATCCCGGTAGAACGTGACCTGGTGGGTGACGATGCACGAGGAATCGGGATAGAAATTATAAATGATCTTCTGGTTCAGAACACGATCCAGTCCGGTTTCGTTGAAAGCAACCTGACGGCCCGGATTGGCCTGGACATGCTTGAGGATGGCGTCCGTGGCGACGATGTCATATTCTTCTTCGATGGTGAAAACCCCGCATTTCACGGTGGCTTTATCCTCCACCGTTCGACCATCCGCCAGATATTTCCGGCTGAGGATCCGGACCGGGGAGTAGAGCTGACGGAACTGCACCTTGAAATCTTTGAGTTCGCGGCCGTCGGCATGACGCAGCGGCAGCTTGGCGTTCGGACGGATGAACTGCCAGATGTCCTTGTTTTTGGAGATGTTGTCGGAAAGCATCCAGACCACCTTGGGACTTTCGATTTTCATGACATAGAAATTTTTCCCTTTGGGATCGGTCCATTTGCTGCCGCAGTCTTTTTCGGTCAGGCCGTGCGGCTTGTCGAAAATCAGTCCCGAATTGATCGAATCGCCGTGGTTGGCGCCGATATAAGTGCCGTTGAAGTTCCAGGGACAGGCATCGTCCCCGCTGTACTTGACCGTGACCAGGGGACTTTTTCCTTTGTTCAGTATCGCACGATTGAAGTTGAACTGCCGATTCTGCCCTCTGGCCCAGCCGGTCTGATGCAGCGTGTAGCCGCCCGGAAAATCAGTCAGGATCTCGATGTTGTCGCCGTCACGGCTGACGGTCAGGGTTTCGGCCGCGCCGAGCAGCAGCGCCGAAGCGGTAAGAATGGACATGCAGATTGTTTTCATGGGGAAAACTCCTTTATGTTAAGTTAGTGTTGAATACAGCCGGATCCCTCCGGTATCGGGCAGTTCGCGCAGCAGCTGCGAAACGGTCCTTTCCCGGTCGGGGAACCTTGTTTGCGGGGCGATCTCGTTCATCGGCACCAGCACGAACGCCCGCTGAAAGGCCCTCGGATGCGGCACGGTCAGACGTGCGGTGCGGATGATCTCCTGCCCGAATAAAATAATGTCCAGATCGAGCTCGCGGGCCTGTCTGGAACTGTGTTTTTCCGGTCGGCCGGCCCGGCGTTCGATGCTTTGGCAGAGGTTCAGCAGTTCTTCCGCCGAACCGTTCCAGACGCCCTCCAGGACGCCGTTCAGAAACGGAGGAACGCCCTCTTCGCAATCCACCGGATCGGTTTCATAGAGCGGCGAGACTTTCCGAATGCGGAAATTCCCTTTTTCGAGCTCATCCAAGGCGAAACGGCAGAACGCTTCCCGGTCGCCTCTGCTGGTGCCGAAAGCCAAAAACACCTCCGTGCCGGCGGACCGGGCGGAGGTGTTCGGATTGGCTGAAACCGGGCTCATCAGCAGGAGAAGGAGAATGCCTTGACCGCTTTGACGTCCGCTTTGATCTGTTCGATCAGTGCGGCGGGAACGGGGACATTCGTTTTGATGATGGCCAGCGAATGGTTCTTTTCCAGATCCTGCGGGGCGCGGATGTCGATGATGTTGATCGAATTGGCGCCGAGCAGACTGGCGAT
>JAZUCR010000069.1:0-1937 GCA_045639225.1 Victivallales bacterium | reverse complement strand
ACCATCATTCCGCCTTTGTCCCGCAGTTCCTGCAGAAGGTTCACGACCTTGCGCCAGTGGGTGACAGCGTGGGTGTATCCCTTGCCGTAGCCGCCATCAGCTTTTTCGATGTTCCGGACTCCGTATTCCCTGCATACCTCGTCGAAGATCAGCCGCTCCAGCCAGTCGGCGGAGTCCACGACCACCGTCTGGAAGTTGTGCTGTTCATCCCTGAGCGCGGTCAGTTGCGCCAAAACTTCGGCGAGGCTGTGCGCCAGCGGGAACTTGTTGCAGTCGAGTTCTCCGAGACCGTCTTCTGTCTGAATGAAGATCGGGTTCGGCGCGGAGGCTCCGAAGGTCGATTTTCCGACTCCCTCGCTTCCGTAGATCATGATGCGCGGCGGTCGGTTCTCGCGGCCGGACTGGATGGTTTCAAGCATACCCATAGTGTGTTTCTCCTTGTGATTTTCCTGGGTTAAAGGCTGTCAATGATGCGGACTTCTTCGTAGCCGGTGGGCCACACGCCGGTGTATTGGCACTTTCTGTAGCGCTCCAGTGCGGCTTCGTTGATCCGCTCGGCCAGATCGAGGACTTCACCGGTGAGCTGCCACACGCCGGTGGCGAAAGGCTCGTTCTTCTCGACCGCGATGATGTGGATGGGCACGGTGACGCCGGTCACGACCCGGATGACGGCACGGTAGAACGCCAGCTGGAAGATGTATCCGTAGCGGCGGCAGTCAGACTCGAACCACTTCAGACTGTCGCAGGTCTTGAGGTCAACCAGACCGTGTTCCGGGCTGAACCAGTCCATGCGGATCTGGCACGGGACGCCGCAGTATTCGGCACGGACAACGCCCTCGGCTTCGCCGTTGGCGAGCAGTTCGGACGCGGCAGCATGAAGGTGGACGCTCCTTTGAAGATTCAGAATGAAAGCGTAATCCTTGCCCGAAACGACCTCCCGTTCCTGGGACGCCAGCCATTCGGCGTAGGCCTTAGTCTTCGCACCGTAGGGTTCGCCGGTCTTGGGATTGACCGGGCCATCCGTGACCACGAAATCGCGATCAAAGGCGGTGCGCCCTTCAAGAATCAGACTGTGCGCCGCGCGTCCCAGAACAAAGGCGGGCGTGTCCTTCTGTTCGATCTCGCCGTTGATCTCTTTGCGGTAGAGAGCCGGGGATTCCCGGAAGTCCGCCAGAAGATGGCTGGACATGTATTCTCCGCTGCGGCTGCGGGCATGGTACTCGCCCGCCGGTTCGTGAATGATGAAGTCGTTCATGGTGTCAATGCCTTTCTCTTTGCGTTTGCCGTTTCCAAGCCGTATATTCGTAAGATTTTTGAAAACGCTCAGTAAAATTTCAAATATTCTTCCATTTTTTCTTTCCTGAACTCGTCCCGGATGGGGCAGACATAAAGGAAAAAGAAGTTGGAATCGGAGACTTTGAGTTTCCTTGCGATGGCCCGGAGCGAAAGTCCGTCCATGATCCACTGGCAGACCTGACGCTGTTCCGGGGTGAGCCGCCGCATCACCAAGGCAAGATCCATGCGCAGCGACAGCAGACGGGTTTCAGGGCAGGAGAAGACGGGGAGTTCTTCTTCATCCATGTCATCAAGGGATTGAAGGCGGGCGTCCGGATTGAGATAGCGGCGGCAGATGTCAATCGACCGGATGTCGATCAGATTGCGAAAAAAGGTCTCCAGCGAGCATCCGCGTTCCGGATCGAATTTCTCAATGGCCCTGAAGATGTAAATCCACAGTTCCTGCTTAATGTCATCCTGGAAAATCGTCAGCGCGGGAAACTGTTTGACCAGCTGTTCGGCTACCACTTCCACGGATTCACGGACGTATGCGTTCGCATACACATCATCGAAATTGATCGCACCCATTTTTTACTCCTATGGGTTTTCGCCCGCCGCACCATTGCCTTGGGCTCGACCAATCCGAAAAATTTCACGAAAAA
>JAZUCR010000068.1:0-2957 GCA_045639225.1 Victivallales bacterium | reverse complement strand
TGAGCAGGACGTTGCTGTATCCGGCTTTATGAAGGATGGACAGACTGGACTGGAACTTGTCGAAATCGTTAAACGGAACTAATTCGACCGTGCCGCATTCTTCGAAATCTCTGAACAGTTCGCCGTCTTTCAGGAGGATAATATAAAGTTTGTATCCCATTTCCTTCAAAGTGCGGGCGATACTGAGAGCCAGGAGCGGTCCGCCGGATTTGTCGGAGTCGTGGGACACCAGAATCAGCTTTTTGCTGGTTTCCATCCGGCTGTCGAGCAATCCGGAGAAGGTGTCGATTTTCTTCTTCAGTCTTTGATAACGGATCAAGTCATCGATATCATTTTTCAGGAAGAGCATATCGGCATTGTCGCCGGAGGCTGCGGTTTTCAGCAGGGTGAGACGTTCCAGTACATGAGCGAGAGTTGAATCGGACGAGATGGGTTCGGCAGGAAAATCGTCATAAGTGAGCGGCAGATCCAGGAATCCGGCCATGGCGGGTCCGCGGGCCCAAAGCATGCTGCCATGTGAAAACTCGATGAACCTGGGCAGTGATTTCAAATTCAACGCCGGATGGGTGGAGATGTAATTCTGCATCAGAAGATAATTCCGTCCCCAGCCGGAATCATCGTAATCCAGCTGACCGTAAGTCGGCGGAAAAACGATCCGGTCATTCTGTTCGAGCAGGTTGAAAATGAATTTCAGCTGTTCGGGAGAACCGAACAGGTGCTCCATAATATAATCCAGCCAGCCGGCAAGCTGCTGAGCTGCATGGGGACTTCGTTTCGAATGAATATGGCAGATCCAGTCATACTTCATCAGTTTTTTGCCGAAAGTGACAATGAACGGAGCGATATCGCGTCCGCGGTTGGGGGTATGAACCACTTCAACCAGCTTCACGTTCGGCAATTCTTTCTTGAAATAATCCCGGTAATAATCCGTTCTCGCAGCGATCGGAAGAGAGACGAACAGATCGAATTCCTGCGGGATCATAGCCAGATAACGGACAAAATAACCGGCCATATCGGTGTAATAAAGATGGAGATGGACTGCGACAGTGCGCCTGCCGGAGAACGGAATGGTCTTGTTCTGTGACGGGTCATACAGTTTCGGGACGATCGCCAATTGTCTGTAGACTTGGAATTTATTCATTTCCGTGATCTGGACCGCATATTTGCGTCCTTCGAGGATTCCCGCGGTAACAAAATGCGCGAGCGGCTGGACATGGGCTGCTTTGATGTCCGGATTGAAATTGTTGTAATCCCGGACGGAGAACAAACCGGAGGGTTCACGACCTTCCTTCCAGCCGAAATTCATGAAATGTTCGAGCGGTTTCATGGGCATTCCGGCCAGGTCGCGGTTGTGTTCCATGTAATATTTTTCATCGAAGAGCCCGGTCTTTTCGGCGAGGAGGAATTCCGCCGGCGGCTGCTGGGGCAGATCATTAAAGAACAGACGGTTTTCGAAGCAGCCGAACCGCAGGAAATGCAGCAGCGGATTCTTGATCAGCGGCACATCCGGATTCAATGCAAAGTAATCCCGGGAATGGAAGAAGGCGGAGGGATCACGGCCCTCTTTATAACCCCATTTCAGATAATGCAAGGCCAGATCCATATCGGCATTGACCAGGTCCGGATAAGTTTCCAGATACCATTTTTCATCGAACAGACGGGTATTTTTGATCAGTTCCAGATCTTCCTGTTCCGCTGTCTGGTAAGCCCTGTGTTCGGCATGGCCGAAAAACAGATAATGCAGGAATGGATTGCCGCCGCAGCTCCTGACATCAGGATTCAGCATGGTGTAGGTTTTCATTGAGAAATTGGGCGACGGATCAAAGTCTTTCAGCCAGCCTTCGCAGACAAAATGGATCCAGGGATCCAAGGTGCCGATCTCCGGATGGTTACCCAAATACCATTCCGGATCGAACAACCCGCTGCTGATGGCATATTTTTTCGCGGATACGACCCGGCGTTCCAGAATCGTCAAGTTGTTTTTCTGTCCTTTGCGCAGATAATGCAGAAGGGGATTGCCTTCGACGTCGGGATAAAGTTCCAGATATGCCCGGGTGGAGAACCATGGGGAAGGATCGTAACCGAGAACCCATCCCTGGGTGAGGTAATGCGAAGCCGGGTCTTTTTCATTTTGTGCGGCGGGATAAGTTTTCTGATACCATTTCCCATCGAACAGGGGCGAATTCCGGATCAGAAAGGCTTCATGCCAAAGTTTGGAACTGGTGCTGTTTTTGGATGAAAACCCATATAAAAAGTTGTGAAACGCGTCTTTGCGGTCAGGCTCGTGCGGAGGGGGAACCGGACCGGGAAATTCATCACTCAGAATCTTCGCCGCCTGATCCAGTAGTTCTTCCTGTTTCGCTTTTTTTTCAGCGAAGTTTTTTTGCTCTTCGACCACCAGCGCGGTGATGCTTTTCTGGAGTTTCTGCAGCATCGTGCTGAAAGAATTGGTCTGAGCATTCCTTTCCCGGTAATTGGCCAGGAGACAGGAATAAAGCTGCTGGAGAAATTCAAAATTTTTCCGCTGCGACGTGGCTTGCTCTTCCACTGTCAGTTTTCGTTCCAGCAAGGTATTGTATGCACTCAGAAATTTATCCCCGGATCCGGCCGGCCAGGAACTGTTCTTTTTTTCTTCATCAATGAGTTCCTGCTCCTGAAGTAATTTCCGGAGATCAATGATTTGTTTGATCAAATCATGGATTTTCAGATTGTCGCTGTTCGCTGATTTCGGGGGAAAAGACGGGGCCGCGGAATGATCCGACGTCTCGGAGTGGTTGTTGTTATTGAAATCCATAAATCTGAAACCTTATTTATTCTTTCTGAAAACCATCCTCAAATCCTTCGGAAAAATCCATTCGCCGGAAACATATCGCGGGACAGATGAAAATTCCATGATCCGCAACATGCATGATACAGCGTTCCTTCGGAAATACCCTTGAAATCGGTTAAATCCAACA
>JAZUCR010000067.1:0-26894 GCA_045639225.1 Victivallales bacterium | reverse complement strand
CAGAGATTTCACATCAGACTTAATCAAGCCCCCTGCGGACCCTTTACGCCCAATAAATCCGAACAACGCTCGCCACCTACGTATTACCGCGGCTGCTGGCACGTAGTTAGCCGTGGCTTCCTCTGGAAGTACCGTCAATTTTCGTCCCTCCAAACAGCGGTTTACAATCCGAAGACCTTCATCCCGCACGCGGCATTGCTGGGTCAGACTTTCGTCCATTGCCCAAAATTCTCGACTGCAGCCTCCCGTAGGAGTCTGGGCAGTTCTCAGTCCCAGTGTGGCTGGTCGTCCTCTCAGACCAGCTACCCATCATGGCCTTGGTGGGCCGTTACCTCACCAACTAGCTAATGGGACGCGAGCCCATCCGCAAGCGCATTGCTGCTTTAATCATATCACCAGGCAGTAATATGATCACATCCGGTATTAATTCCCGTTTCCAGGAGCTGTTCCAAACTTGCGGGTAGGTCACTCACGTGTTCCTCACCCTTGCGCCACTAAGCATTGCTGCTTCGTTCGACTTGCATGCCTAATCCATGCCGCCAGCGTTCGTTCTGAGCCAGGATCAAACTCTCCAAACAAAATATTTTCAACACCACGATCAGCTCGCAGCATCGATTTCGTTCTTCAAGATTCAATCTTGTCGCAAATCTTTTCGATTCGCAATTTTTTTACTACGACTTCAAAGTCCCTTTCGGAACCTCAAAATCATTTTCGGGTTCATCGCACTATTCAATTTTCAAAGATCACTTGCTCTTACAATCATCATCGCCTTCATCAGGCGCAATGGGAATGTAATTTAGCACGCTTTTTCATTATTGTCAAATCGATTTCTCAATTTTTTTCAAAATTTTTTTCAGCACCGCCTCGAAACCATCTCTGCTTTCAGAGGCGTAAGGATGAAATATAGCATGCTTTTCCCATTTGTCAAATCAAAAATCTGATTTTTTTGAGATTTTTTGAGCACCCCCGCCCCAGGCCTCCCGGCTCAAGGCGAATTGGAGCATAAATATACCATACTTTTCCTTTTTGTCAAGCACCATTCGAAAAATTTTCCGCATTTTCCCGCGGTTCGAACGGGAAAATGCGGTTTGCTGCCTTAAATCGGAAAGACGATCCGGCTGCGGATCATTCCGAATACGAGCCGCGCAAATGACGGATCACCAGCTTCGGTTCGAGCTCGAAAACCGTATATTCATCCTCGGTCCGCAAAGTCACGATCCGCGGATGGTCCGGCAGCAGAGTGAAGCTGTTGTCGGAAAAGACTGCCTGGATCCCTTCGAACTCGGCAAAGACGTAAAATGCCGGTTTGTCGGTGGAAAGTTCGAGCTGGACCGTCCCGTTTTCGGACTTAAAAAGACGATGCCGGATCTGTGGCTGATCGAGCTCATATTCCTTATATTTCGCGAGGAAACATTCATTGGTGCACGTCACCGCCCTGCCCCCGGCTTCACCCTCGAATTCGAGATACAGAAATTCGTTTTTCGGATCGGCCGAAAGATCGCTTACCGGGATCGTTTCCAGCACTGCGGCGGAATTCGGTTCCAGCCGGACCGGGAAATCCTGTTTGGATCTGATCCCGCCGTGCACGCTGTACACGCTCAAAACAAGCTTGCCGGACACCTCGCTCATCAGGTCGTTCGCCATGCGGAGCTCAATGACTTCCGGATTCTTCCTGATCGCCGCAGCCATCACCGGTGCATAAAAACGTTTTGCATGATAATGAAGCTGTTTCCAGCTGCCGAAATAATCCAGGCTCGACCACGAGGCTACCGGCCAGTTGTCGTTCAGCTGCCAGTAGATCGTGCCCATGCACACCGGTTTCAGCGTCCGCCAGAATTCCACCCCGCTTTTGATCGCGACCGCCTGCTGCACCTGGCTGAGGTAAATGAAATCCTCGAACGTCGCCGGCAGACGGAAATACCGGGTGAACATCTCCACGATCTTGGAATTGCCCGCGTTGTTGCGCTGATGATGTTCCATCAGCGGCGAGGTCACGTTGCGCTGTTTCCCCTGCGTATAGAAATCGACCGTGTTCTGCGCCGGAAACGCCTGGTATCCGAACTCGGAACAGAACCGCGGCACCACCTCGTAATAAGCCTCGAAATTCGCCCCGCTGTGCCATACTTTCCAGTAGTGCATGTCGCCTTGCGAATCATCGTCCCATCCGCTGATGTCGGATTGACTGTTGCACGGACTGGTCGGCCAGAAGGTCCGCGTATCATCCGCCGCTTTCACCGCCTTGCCCACCGCCTGATTGAACCGGTCGTAATTCAGGATCAGCGGCAGTTCCTTCTGGCCGGCCCAGCGCAGGAATTGTCCGCATTCGTTGTCACCGCACCAGAGCGCGATGCAGGCATGGTCGCGCAGACGTTTGACCTGATAATTGATTTCCGCGCGGACCAGATCCAGGAAATCATCCGTGGAAGGATACTGCGCACAGGCGAACATGCAGTCATGCCACAGCAGGATCCCTTTTTCGTCGCACAGATCGTAGAAATCCTCGTTCTCATACAGACCGCCGCCCCAGATCCGCAGCGCATTCATGTTCGCTTCGACCGCATCCGAAAGCAGCTTGTCATACCGTTCCCGCGTATACGTCTGCGGCCGTCCGTCGATCGGGATCCAGTCCGCGCCCTTGGCGAACACGGGGATCCCGTTGACCTCGAAATAGAGGCAGATCCCGTGTTCGTCCGGATGACTGACCGTTTTCAGATCCCGCAAACCGATCCTCTTCCAAACGCGGCAGGAATCGGCCGTGACGGTCAGTTCATACAGCGGCTGTTCCCCGTATCCGGCAGGATACCACAGTTTCGGATTTTTCACCTTGAACACGGTATCGACCTTATTGATCCCCCGATGGAGTTCCGCCGATACGGTCTGCACGGTTGTGTCGAAAACGAATACGACTTGCTGGACACCGTCAAAATCGGAATCGATCTCGGCCGTGACCTCCAGCGAACAGATGCCCGTAAAATGGGTCTGACGCGTATAGATATGTTCGATCCGGACCCCGTTGGAACCTTCCAGACAGATCCCGCCGTACATGCCGCTGACCGGGATGCACGGTCCCCAGTCCCAGCCGCCCTGACATTGTATCTTCCGCACCAGGTTCAGGTTCGGCATGTGCCGCCAGTAACTGACCTTGTTCCCGATTTTGAGGATCTGCTTGTCCGCTTCGGCCTCGGCATATCTTTCTACAGCGGTAATGACCGCTTCAATGGTGTTTTCACCCGCCTGCAGAAACTCTTTCACCTCGACCCGGATCCGGCAGAACATATTCCGGCTCGAAACCACCGTCTTTCCGTTGATCCGGATCTCGCCGACCGTATCCAGTGAATCGATATTCAGCCAGATCCGCGGCTGTTTCAGGAATTCCGGAGTCACGTCGAACCGGCGCGACCAGGTCCAGTCATATTCCCTGACCCACTGGATCTCATTTTCGTTGAATCCCACATACGGATCAGGCGCCAGCCCCGCGTCTATCAAAGCGGAACAGTTTTCGCCGGGAATCCGGGCGGGGATCGCCTGAAAACCGGGTTTATTGCAGGATAAAGTCCAATTTCCCGAAAGATCTATTTTTGACATAATAACAATTTCCTTTCTTTAATTTATAACTCTGGAAGCAATATACACTGGTTTGGACGGCATTGCAAGATTCGATTGTATCAAATATCTTACTTAGATCGGATTTTTACTGCTTCTTATCAGCAAATCACCGAAATTTCGCGCGGCAGAAAAATTATCAGCATGTCCGCGATCTCCCTCAACCGCTCCGGATCCGGGGTCTCCGCGTCCGGCATCGTGTCCGGCATCCCCGCTGCGGCATATTTGTTCCCCGCCATCGCATGATACGGCAGCAGGCGCACCCGAACCAGCGAGTCGATCCCGGCAAGCAGACGGCCCGTCCGTTCGATATCTTCCGGAAAATCATTGTATCCGGGCACGATCGGCATCCGGATCTCCACGGCCGCGCCGAATTCGCTGATCTTGCGCAGATTTTCGTGGATCAGGCGGTTGTCCGATCCCGTATGTTTCCGGTGACGTTCCGGATCCATCCCCTTGAGGTCGAACAGGACCAGATCCGTATGGGGTAAAATCTTCCGGTAATGTCCGAAATCGACCGCGCCGCAGGTGTCGAGCGCAGTATGGATCCCGGCCTGTTTCAGTTTTCCGAACAGTTCCGAGGCGAAATCAGGATAGAGCGCGGGCTCGCCGCCGGAAAGCGTCACCCCGCCTTCCGGAGCATAAAAATCCCGGTCCCGAATGACTTTGGAATAGACTTCCTCCGCGGACATTTTTTCCCCGCAGAGTTCCAGCGCGTTGAAACAGCATGCCCGGACACATTCGCCGCAGAGACGGCAGTTCTCCCGGGTCAGATGATGTCCCTCGGAATCGATATGGTGCACCCCGTTCGGACACGCCCGGACGCACGCTCCGCAATTCTTACATAAATTCGCATGAAACAGCAGCTGCGGCCCCGAGGAAATGCTCTCCGGATTGTGACACCAGACGCAATGCAGCGGACAGCCTTTGACGAATACCGTGTCCCGCACTCCGGGTCCGTCATGAATGGTAAGGCGGCGGATCGCCGCAACTGGAACTTTTTCCCCGGACATGACTCAGCTCCGGTTTTCCGCTTCCGCGATGAAAGTCTGCTGGACTTCCGGCGAGAGATCGATGAACCGAACATTCCAGCCGCAGAGACGGATCTGCAGATTGCGGTATGTTTCCGGGTCACGCTGCGCCGCACGCAGGACGTCCGGCGAAAGCACGTTGAACTGGATGAACAAACCGCCCCTGGCGAAAAACGTGCGGATCAGCCGCACGATCAGTTCCGAACCGGCCTCCCCGGACACCGAACGGGGCGAAAGCATCACATCCAGCACCGAACCGTCGGCAAAACAGGTATGGTCCAGTTTGGACACGCTGTCGATCAGCCCGGCAGGTCCTTCCCGGTCGCAGGCGGTGGTGCTTCCCATGTTGCGCGATACCGGATCACCATTGTGCCGCCCGTCCGGCGTCGCACTTGTATCCCGTCCGAAGGAATAACACAGGTCGATCGACCACAACCCCATCTGGTAAAAACCGCCTTTGCCGTTCGGCGTGTGCATGATAAGGTCGGCCGCCGTCTGCACGACGGTTTTCGCCGGAAGATCGGCGGCATCTTCGCCGTTGCCCCACTTCGGGGTGCGTTTTGCCGCCAGCAGACGCAGTTCCTCCCGGTCTTTCCAGTCGGACGCAAGCACCGAGCCCAATTCGGCGAAAGAGATTTTCCGCTCCTCGAAAACCAGTTGCCGGATCGCCGCCAGCGAATCCGCTGCAGTCCCGATCCCGGCGCACATGACGCCGCTGGTGACGTATTTCGTGCCGGACTGCGACACATCCAGCCCGCGTTCCATACACTCGTCCATCGTTCCGGAAAGCAGCGGCGAAGGCGACACCTTGTTCCAGTCCTTTTCCAGCAGATTGGCTTTCCCCAGAACTTCCGACAGCTTCGTTTTCATGATTTCGAGGTATCTTTCCATCACATCGTCGAAGGTCTCCGGCACAAAGTCCGGATCGGAAAAAAGTTCGTCAAAAAGTCCGGCGAAATTGAACAGCACGGTCATCGTGCAGGAAAGTTCCTTGCCCATGATCGTCGGCTCGTAACAGCCTACGGGAATGAAATTCGCCAGGTCGGCGGGATCCTTGCCGTGCCGCAGGAACATTTTCCGGGCGACGACCTCGTTGGCTAGAACCATCGACGTCTTGCCTTCCTTGATACACTCCGCGGCGAAATACAGCACATCGTCCGGCGTTTTCGGATTGATCCGCAGGGAGAATTTCGGGTCGATCCGCCCCAGATCGCGGAACACTTTCCATGCGAGCCGGGTCAATCCGCAGCAGCCGTCATCCTCCGACTCCGGCAGCAGACCGCCGAAACAGAACGGCGTCCCGTTGTCACGTCCCTGCGACTGGATCAGGAAACGGGAAAAATACGCAGTCAGCAACTCTTCCGCACCGGCTTCGGTCAGGCGTCCCCCCGCCAGATCCGCCTCGTAAAACGGACGGTACATCCGGTCGAAGATCCCCATGGAACGCACCCATTCGCCCTCGATCTCCTGCAGTTCGCGATAGAGCAATCCCAGTTCCAGCGCCTGCTGCAAAGTCTCCGGCGCGTGATCGGCCAGAAACGCGAGCATCTGCGCCAGATCGTCCCGTCCGGATTTTTCTGCAACCGAAGCATAACGCAGCAGAAAATCCCGGAACGCCGCATAAGCGATCCGCACCGATTCGGCAAACGGAGACGGCTTTTCCCGGCAGCAGCGTTCCGCCCGTTCCAGCAGGCCCGGAACGCCGAGTTCCAGCACATTATCCCAGTCCGGCGAAGTATGGCTCAGGTCCAGACGGCAGCGGTAGACTCCTTTCCGGACAGCTTCCGTGCCGCTGACCTCGTTTCCGAGCGAGGCTTTCGCATAAAACGCCTTCCGTTCGTTCTGGATCGTCAATATCTCATTGTGCGGACTCGGGCTCAAAGTCTGACGTTCTATCAGTGAAGCAAAAGGATCGAAATCATTGACCGCGATCCGGACGTGCTGCAGGAAACATTCCAGCATCTGTGCACGGGTCACCGCGAAAGGCGTCCCGGCGCCCTCCCCCGCCTCATAAACAGCCCGGATCTTCGGGCGCAGTTCTTCCGGAGCAAGCCCGTCCGCGGCGGAGAAAACCGCCGGATCGTAACAGTGTTCCATCTTTTCCAGAAATTCCGCTCAGGTTCCTGGATATATGCGATTCATTTTCCGCCTTCTGCCATCATTCGGCATATTTCAACACCTTGAGTTTCGTATCGTCGCGGCCGCCGCAGATACCCTCGGTGAAATCCAGATGATACGGGGCTTCCGCCATGGTTTTCCAGTCGTTGTTGATGACCACGAAACCGAAACGTTTTGCCTTGCCGCCGATTGCTTTCCACGGGATCGCAACTTCATAAAAAGTCGTATTTCCGGTCCGGGTGACCCTGGCCGGATAATTTTTGATCCCGTGGTCTTTTCCGAGGTATTTCACCAGCATTGTCCCATGCGGGGTGAGCGCGAGACCGTAGTTGTAATCCGAACGGGGTTTCTGCCCGGCCGCGGTCAGGGAACTACCGGCAGATTCGTGCGACAGGACCAGCTGCACGCTGTCGTCCTTCCACATATTCCCCGCGGTCTGCCGCTGCTGATGCACCGGATCGTCGACCTTCACCGCCAGATAAAAATTCTCATCGTCATATGCGGTCCAGAACTGTGCCGAAATATTGTGTCCTTCCGGGTTGAAACTGGTCTTGAAATAACGTCTTTCGGGCTGAAGAGCTTCCGCCGGACGGATGTTTTCCGGATATTTCAGCAGACCTGCAGGAAGTCCTTTCAGCCATTTTCCCGAACCGTCGAATACCGGGCGGGATTTGATCCGGGGAATGGTGTAATGATCCGCTTTTTCCAGCAGGACGGCATATTCGCGCCCGTCCGGAGCGATCAGTTTGCCGTTTCCGGTGACCTTCGCTTTGACCACATTCATTTTCCCGGGCAGCAGCTTCACCTTGATCGCAGTCTGTCCCGGCAGCTGCAGGGAGCAGACGCGCGTTTCGGAGGCATAACTGAGGATGGAGACCTGTTCATCGGTTGCCGCGCAGCGGAATTCCGGCGTATTGTTCAAGACCGCTTTTTTCATCAGCTCCACGGCTTGAGCCGGAGGCATCTTCATCGTGATGTAGACCGGCGCTTTCCCGACAGTCAGATTTTTCACCGTGATCGTGCGTCCATACATGTTGACTGCAGAAGCATCAGTCGGGAAATCACAGACGAACCGCTGTTCTTCCGCAATATTCCAGAGCGTGACCAGCACGGAGCCGTCCGGTTTTTGAAACAAATAGGAGTAAAGATTACCGTTTTTCACTTCCGCAAGCGATTTCGCATAGGAAAGTTCGGCGGCCGCGGCGGCATACACCGCTCCGCCCGGCAGCGGGATATGATAAAAATTTTGCCCTTTTCCGAACCGGAACGGTTTCCAGCACGTAGTCATGCAGATCGAATTATCCTGCCGGGAGGATTCGAACCATTGTTTATCGGCGGGCTTGTGCAGTTCGAAGCGGCTGACCGGCGCGAACCGGGTGATGATGATGGTCCGGGCGGTCAGATAAGCCTGTTCGACCGCCAGCCCGCGGTCGAAACGCGCCCCGTAATTGATCGCGTAACCCGTTTCATCATTCCGGATGACCTTCCCCTTGCCAAGCGATGCAGAAAGCTCGGATGCTTCTTTGTAGAAATCCATCAGCTTCAATTCCGGAATGGTATGCTGTCCCAGGATCATATTCCAGTTGCCGGTGTAGGCATCGATGCAATATTCGTCGAAATCGTTCACCAGATCGCCCATCACGATCCGTTCGACCGTATTGGTGAATTCCTGCCGGTTGTTGCCGCCGACGATGATCCTGATTTTCGGATCGTCAGCCTTCAGCGCACGGCTGACCATGCGGGCACGGACCATCAGATTGAACATTGCTTCCGTCCAGGTCGCGCACAGCGTTTTTTTGCTGCCGCCGGTCGCATTGGAGGGGATCTCGCAGCCGATGACCCATTCCCGCACCCGGTTTCGGGTAAGCTTATGGACCAGTTTCACATAATCCACCAAGTGTTTCAGCATCGGGTCGGACATCAGCGGCCATCCGGCCTTGAATTCCGCTTCACTGCGGAACCCGGACTGAATAGAGCATCCTACCCCGATCGTCAGGGCCAGATCGGGGTCGTCCAGAAACGGCTTCTGCGCTTTGACAAAGCGTTCGGCAAGTTCTTCCGGCGGGATCTTCAATACGGACGGGTGCTGCAAAACGCCGTTTTTCAAGACGATGGAACCGCCGCCGATCCGCTTGAGCCCGGGGATCATTTCCGGCAGAGCGCCGTAACTGAACTGAAAAAAGGGATCCAGCTTCTTTACCGGTCGATTGACCGCAAAGGCACTTTGGATGAAATAGGCTTTCTTTCCATCGGCAAAAATAACCGCATCCAAAACGTAATATCCGGTTTTCTGACCGGGGATCCGGAAGGTTTCATCCAGTTTCTTACGCGGAATGCGGTAGACTTCCCGTCCGGATTCGTCTTTCACCGTCAACTCGTATTCCAGATCCTTTGCCGAACTTTCCGCCATCATCCGGAACGAGACTTCCTGCCCCGGATCGAAAAAACCGAAAACGCCTTCCGGGATCAGTCCGACTTCCGTGACCGCTTTGCCGTATTGCTTCCGGAAAGCATTGTCACCTTGGGGTATTATCTTTTTTTTTTCGATCCGGAGATCGTCGAACCATGCGGTCCCGTCGCAGGTCAGGACGGGCATCACCGTGATCTCGCTTTTGCCGAAGAACGAGCTTTTTACCGTCCGGGTGCATTTCGTCCAGTCGAACGTTCCCTGTCTCGGCAGATTTTTCGAATCGCCCGTGACCGCAAAATATTTATTACCGTCGGTCAGACGCAGAAGAACGCCTCTGAATTTCCCGCCGGCAACGTTCTCCGCCTTGATATAGACGGAAATTTCATATTCCGAATCCGGTTCCAGCTGGATCTTTCTGGAAACCGAACTTGACCCGGATAGTTTCAGAGACCCCTGCTCGGAAATCTTCACATTCGGGTCGAAGGAAACGGTCCGGTTGTTTTTCTGCCAGCCGGGAAGACCGCGTTTGAAGGAAAAGTCAAACATATCCGGTGCGGCTGCTGTCTGTGCCTGAACTTGAACCGGTTCTGCCGAAACAGGTGCGGGGCTGGTCGATGTGTCTTTTTTGACGATTTGCAGATCGTCGAACCAGACAGTCCCGTCACAAGTCAGAGCGGGCATCACCGTGATCTCGCTTTTGCCGAAGAACGAGCTTTTTACCGTCCGGGTGCATTTCGTCCAGTCGAACGTTCCCTGTCTCGGCAGATTTTTCGAATCGCCCGTGACCGCAAAATATTTATTACCGTCGGTCAAGCGCAGAAGAACGCCCTTATATTGTCCGCCGGTTACATCTTGGGCTTTGATATACACCGAGACTTCATATTCGGCATCCGGTTCCAGCCTGATTGTCCTTGAAACCGAACCTTTTCCGGACAGTTTCAGCGAACCCGGCTTGGTGATCTTCACCGCAGGATCGAAAGAGACTGTCCGGTTGTTCTTCTGCCAGCCGGGCAATCCGGGTTTGAACGCAAGATCTTTTTCCGCGGCCCACAGGCAAACAACGGATGCGGCGCACAAAACAGAGAGGATTTTCTTCATTTTTTATTGTCCTTTCCGGTTGAACGGGATATTTATTTGGACCAGGGATCGGTCAAATAGTTGACCGGACGCAGGTTGACAAAACTCACATGGCCGTCGATCCAGAGGAAATTGCTGCCTTTCTGGTGGGCTCCATTGACGCCCCACCAAGGCTGCAGATTTTCCGCCTCGGTATCTCTGGGCAGACAAAATGCTTTGATGGTACTCGATCCCGAATACGAATAAACATCCGTTTTCCACAAGTCCCCCATCAGCGGGAGCGTTGAAACGGAATAACTTTTCAGCTCGGAAATATTGCTGACTGCCAGTTTCGGAGCTGCCGCCGGTTTCTCCAGACGGATCAGGTAATTGTAGCCGTAACCCGTCGGCATGGGAATATTACAAAATGTCCAGTCATACTCCCCTGACCTCGGATTTTTATCCGGCTGGCTGGGACACTGGAAATATTTGCCGAAATGCTGGCGGGATGCCTTGCCGCGGGCTGTCCGGTCGGCGCCGGCAGTAGCGGACACGAGTTCATTGTAACTCATATGACACGGCATTTGCGCTTCGGGCGCGGTGATCATAAAAGCGGCAAAATAATCATGCTCCTTGTCGGCTGCTCCCGGGCTTCCGGGCAGTTTATGTTTGTTGGGGATCATGAATCCGTTGGTCCCGTCCACATAAAACTGCCAGAACGTTCCCAATGCTTTCAGCTTGTTGGTGCAAGATATTTTCCGGGCGGTCTCTTTTGCATTGTTCAGCGCAGGCAGCAGCATGGCCGCCAGAATGGCAATGATCGCAATCACAACAAGAAGCTCTATCAGTGTAAAGCTGCGCTTGCGCCGGAATGAGGAAAGAAGATCCTCCGCTGCTCTTCGAGCAATGGGGGACAGGTTGATGAAAGATGAATGCTGGTTCATGGTTCACGTCCTTGCTGTTTGTTTTCATGTGCGCTGTGATTTTCTTTGACTTATTATAACCGTTTTCGGGTATTTCACAAGGTTAAATCGGATAAAACTTCATAGTCAAATCGTATCGTTACGCCCGAACAGCTAAAAAATTATCGCTTGAAAAAACATTCAAGTCAGGATAGATTATGACAACAGACGATCATTTCAACGGGAGAAAACAGGATGGAGTGGCTCAGTTACGATATTCGGAAAATCAATCGGCTCGGGACGTTTCCGTTTCAGGTGAAAATGCTGTATTTTTCCCACAATCATACCGTGGATGTAAAATACGGAACTACGCCGGACGACATGCTGGAATTTTCCAACCGTCTGGAACCGCGCGATTCGGTCTGCAGCGATGTCATCAACAGCCATCCGATCCGGGAAAGTTTTCCGAATCTGGTCTGGAAAAAGCCGGGCGGGGAACATCGTTTTCACATTGACCGGCCGCGGGATGCGATCTCGTTCGGATATCCGGCGGAACGGATCGAAGATTTCCGGAAACTGGGGCTGTATCCGGATCTGGACAGCATGTCTTTTTCCCTGACGCCCGAGATCGAACACCTCGCCAATGAATACCGCAAACTCTGCCTGCAACTCTACACGCCGGGCGTGGCGGATCAGATCGACTGGACCTGTTTTCAACTGTATCGCGAGATCCTGTATTCCGGTCTGCTGAAACCGGGCAGTCACGACGACACGGAAAAGATCCGGAACCTCGCGGTCTGGCTGCAGGTGCATTATTCCGAACCGATCGATCTGGATGAACTTGCCCGTTCGAACGGTTTTTCCCGCGCCGCTTTTTTCCGCAAATGGAAACAGGTCTTCCGGATTTCACCCGTGCAATATATTCTGGATCTGAAACTGGCAGCTGCGACAAGGTTCCTGGAGGAAACAAATATGGCGGTTGCTGCCATTGTCCGCGAAGTTAATTTTTCCGGTACGACCGCCTTCCACAAGCGATTCGCACAGCAATACGGCATGACTCCCGACCAATACCGAAAAAAAGGGAAAAAATGAGCCGACAGCAAGGATCAGCTTTTCAGGCTGTTCAGATGCTTTTTCAGCAGATCATACGGCAAATCTTTCGGAGCAAAATCGTTCCGGACGCACAAAGCGGCGGCGATCCCTGCGGCTTCGCCGGTCAGCGCTGCGGCAGGAATCACGCGGAAAATCTCCCACGCATAACCGGAGGCTCCGATACAGCGGCCTGCGGCAAGCAGTCCGTCGAGGTCTTTCGGTATCAATGACTCATAAGGCGCTTCCCAGCCCGGATCGGGATGGATCCAGTTGCCCGTTGCCCCGATGGAATGCTCGAAATGTTTGCCGACATCCGATTCCGTCAGATTGTAAAGCGCGTCGATGTGGGCGATTTTCCGGAGCTGCGGCATGGCAGGCAGATGCACCGGATAATTCTTCGTCCGTTCCTCGCGGCTGAACCGGTCGTAATGCTCTCTCAATATCCGCCAGCTGCGACGGACAAATTCCGTGACTTTCCGGCCGTCATACGGCGGTTCCATCGCGTATTCTTCCGTGTGTTTCCCGAAATCCTGAATGTGCAGCGATTCCGTGAAATGAAAGAACGACGGATCGGACGCCATTTCCATGACCCACGGCGTGATGTGATTCACCTCGGACAGAGTTTTCGCGCCCGCGAGTTTCGCCGTCAGCGCACAGCCCGTCGCATCGACAAAACATTTCCCGGCGATCCAGGTTTTACCGGAAAGGTTCACAGCATCGACGGACACGATCCGGTTTCCATCTTTCCGGACATCGGTGATCAGCGTATCCAGCCACAGATCGACGCCCGCTTCCGCCAGCATCTTGTCCAGCGTCAGCGTGAATCCCGCCGGAGAGAAACAGCAGGCGTATCGGCCTTTTTTGGCCTCGATGCAGCCCGGTTCGCCTCCTATGGGACCGCCCCATTGTTCCGGCACTTCGAACGGACCGTATTCCACGCAGCGTTTGAGCATTTCTTCGGCGAGACCGTATGCCAACTGTTTTCCATTTCCGTCGCACAGCGGCAGATAAATATAAATCAAACCCGAGGTCGCCAGACCGCCAAGCAGACATTGTTTTTCGATGATCGCAGTTTTCGCGCCCTTCCGGGCGGCGGCTACAGCTGCTGCGACTCCTGCGACACCTGCGCCGCAGACCACCACATCATAATAAATCTCTTTCATTTCTTTTATTCCTATCAGTTCTTGCTTCAAAAGTTCCCAACGGCAGACCCGATTCATTCACCAGGTTGCCAAGGCGAGAACAATCATACATATATCTCACGGCGGCAGGAGCCGGTATCCCGGCGGCGGAAACAATGATTTCAGCCCCGCTGATTTGTGCATGTGCAGGCACGAATTTTCCGTCCGGACCGGCGATTTCGAAATTCCGAACCGGTTCATTGTCCGTGGTTTTCCAGCCTTCTGCAAAACGAAATGACAGATGAACGGTTCCATTTTTCACTTCGCAGTTCAGAACGCGAGGAAAATCTGCCTGTATTTTCTTGCCATAATCGTATTTCAATGCCAGATTCGCCAACCGGACCCCAACCGGTTCCTTGTTCACCGGATGTATATTTTTCAGGTCACCGACATCGTTGATGACGACTAACTTCACTTTCGGATCGTTGGCATCTGCAAACCGTTGCTGCGCCAACCAAATCCCGACATGATTCCGGGAGGCTGTTCCCTTTCGTTTCAGCGGCGCAATCTGTACCGTGTAAAATTTCATTTCCGGATTGGAAAACGCCTTTTTCCAGCTGTCGAACAGAGCCTGCTGTTTCAGAAGGTAATCCTCCTGGGAATCGTACCAAACATTGGAACAGCCCTGATACCAGATCACGCCGCGAAAGGCGCAGGGAGTCAACGGATGAATTGTCCCGTTGTAAAGCACATGCGGCTGATTCTGAGGCCAGTCTTTCGGCAATTTGCTCGTTTTATCCGGAGTTATGCTGAATAGAGTGGAAATTCTTTTTTTCAAATCCGGATATGTGTCCCACGCGCCTGCCGGAGTCCACGGTTCGATCATAGTCCCGCCCTTATGAGCGCAAATCAGACCGATCGGGATTGTCAGTTCCTGATAGAGCTTCCTGCCGAAATAGAATGCAACAGCGGACATCGTTCCGGCTCGGTCCGGGTTCAGTTTCCGCCACTTGGTCGAGGTTTTTTCCTGTGGAGAAGCCGCCATATTGCTGCCAATTCCGAAAACTCGGATTTCCGTATAATTGCTTGCCGCTGCTGTTTCCTTGCCGTTTAGCGAACGGTTCAGAGGCCAGTACATATTCGATTGCCCGGAACAAAGCCAGACTTCCCCGACTAAAACGTCTTCGAGTTTCCGGATACCTCCCGGTCCGGTCAGGGTCATGGTCCTGGGCGTATGGGATACGGTCAATGGAGCAAGCTTCAGCTGCCAGCGCCCGTCTTTCCCTGTTTTTCCGAAAACTTTCTGTCCGGCGAATTCCAAGGTAAGCATTTCTTCGGGGACCGCTTTCCCGCGGATGGTCAGTTCCCGTCCCTGTTGCAGCACCATGCCGCTGCCGAATACCGGCGCGAACTCCGGTGCTTTGCCGGAAACATTCGCCAGCAACATCAGCGATGTCAGACAAACGATTGGTTTTTTCATTTTTTTGACCTCATTCCTTTTCAAAAATCATCAGACGGTATTCGCTGTCATCCGTACCGCCGGCAACGCCTGGCGTTACTGCAAGATGATAGGGACACCCTTTGGTTTTCTCGGAATTCTTATCGAAAACCACCAGGCTAAAACGCAATGCTTTGCCGGAATCTGGCTTTACTCCGAGTTCAGACCACGGAATCGCTGCTTCATAGAAAGTGGTATTGCCTTTTCTTGTGACATTACAGGGATATTTCAAAATACCTGGTTTCCCTAAATACCGCCGGAATTCCGGTCCCTTCGAGGTCAGCGCCAAGCCGAAATTCAAATTACTGCATATTTTCTGCTCCATCAGATGAGGCCGCACCTCCTTCGGGGGAATTTCAACGGAGGAGATCACCCATTGGATACTGTCGCCTTTCCATAGATTCCCTTTATCATCTTTTTGGAGGTGTACAGGGTCTTCCACCGTCACTGCCAGATAGAAGTTTTCCGCGTCATACGCAATATAATAATCTGCCGAAACATTGTGACCGTCCGGATTAAACGAAGTCTTGAAGTGACAAAGTTCCGGCTGGAGAGCTGATTTCGGGTATATGTCGCCCGGATAACGTAGTTTTCCAGGAGTCAAGCCGGTCAGCCATTTGCCGAAACCATCGAAAACAGGTCTGTTTTTGACTCTCTGGATTTTCAGATATGATTTATCAGGCTGGACCTGATAGGTTTTTCCATTGCTGATGATTTTGAAATTCTGGCACAACGGAACCCGGAAAGTATTGATCTTACCCGGCAGTAAGGTCACCTGCTTCAGTTTTCTGCCATCACCAATCAGTTCAGCCTCGACCGTCTTGATGCCTGGATTGCGGATATACAGGGAAACCGTTTTTCCGTCATGCAGCTTGGCGGCGTATTTCAGTCCGTATGTCGCCGAGCTGATTGCGGACGAAAGCGTTTGAGCAATGTATTCCGGCGATTCCTCTGTAACTAAATAAATCGGACTTGTCGAGGTTTTCAACGTGGCTTCTCCTTTCCCCAGCACGGATTCGGATCCCACCATGTCGATCAGTTGCGCTTTTTTATTCAAAATGATTTTCAAATCCTGTGGTTCTTCAATATTCCAGACCGCGGCAACTGTTTTGCCGTCTGGACGAGCAAAGATGCAGGCATACTGGGCGCCGACGATCAGTTCCTTGCGGATCTGGGCAAAAGCCAGTTCCCGAGCCGCTGTTGCATACATTGCTCCGCAGGGCAGTGGGATTTCATGAATTTTACTACGGTACAAAACCGGTTTCCAGATGGTAGTCATGCAGCCGGAGTCGTCTTTTTTCCCTTTAAGCCCGTGGTGAAATGTTGGCATATGCAGTTCGAATCCGGCCACAGGCGCGGCTTTGGTCAGGATGATTGTCCGAGCGGTAAGTTCCGCCTGTTCGACCGCAATACCGCTGCCGAATGCTGCGCCGTAATTGATCGAATACCCCGTCTCATTATTTTTGATATTCGGACTTTTTCCGAAACTGGCCGACAGATCAGAGGCTTCTTTATAGAACAAACGCAGGTTTTTTTCCGGGATGGAATAATTACCAAGCATCATGTCCCAGTTGCCGGTATAGGCATCGATGAAATAGCCATCCACTTCTTTGACCAGATCGCTGAAAACAAACCTTTCGATCGTGGAGGTATATTCACGGATATTATTTCCACCGAAATAAATTTTGATTCCCGGATCAATCTGCCTGGCGATCCGGCTCGCCATCCGGGTAATGACCATTTGACTATAAATTGCTTCGGACCACGTCCCTAAATACTTGGGCATTCTGGCAACAGATGGGATTTCTGAACCGATATTCCATTCTTTAATTTTCCCTTTGGTCCGTTCAGCCGCCAACCGAATCCCTTTCAGAATATTTTCTGTAAAAGCGTCATTCAGCGTCCCACGTCCTTCGGCAAGGTGTTTCGGATTCGATGAATGCCGTATGGTCGTTCCAATACTAAGATCCAGCTGAAAATCAGGGGAGTTCAGAAAAGTCTCGTAGGATCTCAGCCATCTTTCGATGACATCTTCGACCTTTCGGCGACCTGGAACCAGATGATCCGAGCATCTCAATTTCAAAGCGATGGTGCCGACACCGGCACGTTTATAGGCGTCATGGAGTTCAGAATATACACCGTAGCTCAGTTGAAAAAAAGGGTCACGCCGCTTTACCTCCGGTGCCGAAACCGCTCCTGCCTGCTGGAAACAAGCAGCTTGCCCGTTAATGAAAACTTCTGCGTTCGCCACATAATACCCCTGTTTCATAGCAGGAAAATCGATTTGAATTTGTCCCGGCAAAGTTATTTTTCCTTTCCGGACAACCTCAGGTTCTTTTCCTGAAAAGTCTTTCAGCCGGACAATGTAATCCGCTTCACCTTTCCCTGCGGATTCCAACCGAAACAGCATCGGTTCATCCGGCAAGAAGAAACCGGAGATGCCCAACGGGTAAAACACTGTTTCCGCGCCCCCCGGAAGATGGTTTTTTCGGAAAGCAGACGTTTCTTCGATTTTCTTTACTTCGATCTGATCAAACCATGCAGTTCCTTTTCCGTTCACAGTCGGCAGGATTAGTATCTTATTGCATCCGAACATCTTCGTAAAGAATTTAAGTTTTCCCTGTTTCCAGTCCAATGAGCCCGTTTGCCAAGTGTTTTTTCCATCCACAGGAACAATTGTCCACTGTTTCCGGTCAGCGCCGCAGACCAGCAGACAGGCACCCCGTTTCGACCCGTCAGAAAGTTCTTTCCCTTTGAGATAGAAAGTCAATTCATACTGCACTCCCGGATCCAGTTCAATTTCCTTTTGAATCTGAATCTGCGAGTTGTTGGCGTTTTCCAACCGGATGGAATATTCCGCCGAAACCTTCACCTCGGAATCGGCAAAAACCGATTTCGGGTTCACCCGGCTCCATTCCGGCGGCAGTTTATAGATCTTCAACTTTTCCAACTTAATGTCGTCATACCAGACCGTTCCCGTTCCTTTCAGCATGAATCCGAGAACGATCTCCGTTCCTCCCGCCGCATTGGTATCAATCAGCCCGGAACCTTTTCGCCAGTCGAACGTTCCCGTTTCGGGAGCATTGTTCGGCATACTGGTGATCCGGAACCATTTCCGGATATTTTTGCAATTGCAGGAGATCCTTGCCCCATCGTCTTCAGCATTGCTGATTTCTTTGCCTTTGACAGAAAAACTTAGTTTGTAAACAGAATTCGGTTCCAGTTTCACGACCCGCCTAGCGGTGGCATCGCCCATCAGACGCAGT
Organism: Victivallales bacterium; assembly: GCA_045639225.1. Lineage (GTDB taxonomy): Bacteria > Verrucomicrobiota > Lentisphaeria > Victivallales > UBA1829 > SIG94. The sequence goes on along the minus strand of JAZUCR010000067.1, from coordinate 8,797 downwards.
GACCCGAAATTAGTAAGTTTTTCAGTAGGATCCAGCACGATGGTTTTTCTGTTTGAAAGGGTCCAACCCTTCAATCCGTCTTTAAACCAATTTTCCTGTGCATCGGCAGCAACAGCAAACAATGTTGCGGCAAAAAGCAGTATTGCGGTAAAATTCATTTTTCCCCCAGATTTATCAATTTATTATTCACCTAAATAAATTCCGATACTGCGGTCAAATCCGCACAGCGATGAAAAAGAAGAATTACAAGCCGCAGAAATATTGGTGCTAGGCAGATCACGGATTCCTTTCGGCTCTACATGTCCATCCATCCAACTGATATTGGCACGACCCTTCAAGTAATAATAGGGCGATGGAGAATCGGTTGTCGAAAGGCTGCAGTTGGTATCCCCTCTTGTATCAGGTGAACCATGCCGATATCCGATTTCCACCACATTACGTGTTCCCCATATTTGATATTTACTGGGGCGTTCCGTCACAAAAATCGTTTTTCCCGGATAAACCAAACACTTTAATTTTCGAACTTTCGAAAAAAGATCTGTCCTTCCGCGGGTGTAATTCCCGGACAATCCAAAATTGATGGAATAGTCCGAATAATTTTTTTGCTTATCGTTGGCTTCTCCAGATGGGCAGCAGAGAGTTCCGTTCCCACTAAATTTATTTGAATCTTTGACCCATTTCACACTCAATCCATAATTATGATTTCCCGGGAAACCGCCCAACAAGCCATACCAGACATATTTTCGGCTATAATTTTCCTTATCCCACGGCGGCATGGTGCCAGGGACGATCCATTCGTTATAGTCGCCAGAGTAAAGATTCCCCGCCGTTCCAATGGTTTTCAAATTCGAAGCGCAGGAGATGCTTTTCGCTGTCTCTCTCGCTTTGTTCAACGCAGGCAGCAGCATGGCCGCCAAGATCGCAATGATGGCAATTACGATGAGGAGTTCGATCAAGGTAAAAAGCCCCTCAGCATTAGAAATTTGTTTCAGTTGGTTCATCGTTTTTGATTTCATGATCGCACCTGTGAATTTCCTTTCCGATTTGAAAAAATTTTAAATTTTTGTTTCCTGTTATGTGTTGAAATTCGGATTGATTCAAGTTTTCTGATAATCCGAAGCCATTTCCTGAAATGTCACCCACTGGATTTGTTTGCCAAAAACCCGGTTGATTCTTTGAGCCAGCAAATCAAGTCCTTCGAGCCCGATCAGCCTACCGTCCGAATAAAGCCGCTGCCAGTGGCTGATCAGAATAATCGGGAACCCCTGCTCGAAAAGTTCCCGTGCGATTCCGGATTTACCGTCGGCACTGAGAATCCGGTCAATGTTCTTCCTCGCACTGACACGGGCCGCGCGGACTCCGGCCGGCAGCATGGTCCCGCTGAAAGGATCAAATGTGTTGTTCGGAATGGAGACGACCCGTCCGGTGATTCTGGAATTGCACATCAAGGCAGGCTTTTTCATATCGTCATAGCTGTGAAGAAAATAGAAACACCGGTCGGTTTTCATAACCCGGCGGAAAGCCTTGCCGATGCCTTGAGCATAATTCTTTTCATTGTCTATCGCGCAGCTCCAGGGAGAGGTAACACCAGTCGGGTTCAATCCGCAATTTTGCAGAATTTCCAGCGCAAGGCTTACATAATCCGTGATTTCCGGCACACTCAAATGGGAAAAATAAACATCTTCAAAAACATGAAGAAATTTATCGTTCTTCACATCATAGGCCTGATAATGTGTCAGAATTTCCGGGGTGATAGAGAAAACCGGTTCTATCTCCTTTTTGATGATCCGGAGTGTTTCACGCACAATTCCTGCCGGAACCCTGTTCAACTTCCGGTCCAGACGCCCCAATCCTCCCGGCATGGGAACCACAGAAAATTTTCCTTTGATACCGTTTTTCCGACATACAGCGGAAAACTTTTTCGCAAACGCGGGTGGAATCACGAGATCATGTGCGTATTGCGGCTGGTGGAAGTGAGCCATATTGACCACTCCACTGTCATCAATAATCAGGCTTACTGGAATGATTTTCATGCTGCCCTTTCAATGAAAAATATGTTAGGTTCGGACTTCCGGACGGGTTGAAACCTGTTCATGAAATGCTTTCTCATCAGGTCATATCTCCTCTCTTAAGATTGCCGTTTTTTGCCTTGGTCTTAATTATACATGAAAAAGGCATTATTGTCAATATCAAATCATATCAAAATATACTGATAAATCATATCAGAAAAATAAAAAATAGGCTTGTAAAATCCAATTTTTATATTAAATTATGATACGGAAAGGGTTTGAATATGGATTGGATCACCTACGATATTGCACGGATCTCACGGACCGGAAAATTTCCGTTTCAGGTAAATATGCTGTTTTTCTGCCAGGACCGGATTTATCAGCAGAAATCCGGCCGAGGCAGGACTCCGGAAAACCGTTTCGAGATCAACATCCGGCTGAGTTCGGAAAGCGAGAAGTGTCACGATATCATCAACGGGGAAGCGATCCATGAACCGTTTCCTCACGCAGTCTGGAAAATGCCCGGCGGAGAACATCTGCTGTCAGCCGAAACTCCGCGTGACACGATCGCGTTCGGCTATCCGGCGGAATTGCTGGAAAAGTTCCGGGAACTGGGGCTGTATCCGGACCGTTCAAGCAAAGCGTTTTTTATGACAGACGAAATTAAACGCCTTATAGAAAAATTCAAAAGTCTTTGCCGTCGGCTTTATTCACCCGGCGCGGCGGATGAGATAGACTGGGTCTGTTTCCAATTGTACCGGGAAATCTTTTATGCCGGAACAGATCGGCAAGACCACCAGACGGATGCGGAGCGTATCAGGAACATATCGATTTGGTTCCAGCAGCATTTGAATGAAGAAATCCGTCTGGACGAAGTCGCCAGAGCGAACGGCTATTCCCATGCGGTATTCTTCCGGAAATGGAAAGAAGTATTTCACGATACACCGATCCAATATCTGCTGAAACTGAAAATGGAAAGAGGAGTCAGGCTGCTGACGGAAACGGACCTGCCCGTCTCGCGGATCATTCATGAGATTCATTATTCCTGCCCCAACGCGTTTTATAAAAGGTTTGCTCAGGAATACGGCATGACGCCGGATCAATACCGGAAAAAATCGGACCGCTGAAATTTATATGCCCGTTTCCGGGCAGACGGTTTCACTTCCCGAAAATACGGTCGGCCATGTCCATGTAATGCTGCCAGTCGGAAAGCAGAAGATCGTGCTTGCCGTTGCGGCAGTAATAACTGACATCCGTTCCGACCGGATGCTCGATCTCCGGCGGATTTTCCGATGCCAGCGGCGTTTTGCCGAAGAGACGGAAAACCGGTCCGGCATGATAAGCGGCAAGATATTCACCTTTCGGATCGGCCCACTGGTCTTCGATCGCACTGTGGACCGCCACCGCACGCGGCGCGACCAGCGCGATCAGTTCATGCTGATCCAGCGGCAAGTCTTCCGGATGGGCCGCTTTCGCTTCGAGCGTGTCGGTGAACCAGTATTTGCCGATGTTATGGAAATTGCACATGGAAAAGAGCGTTTCGCCGTAGAGACGGCGGCTCAGGGCCGCGCCGCCGCAGCCGGAATCGTTCACGCAGACCAGCTTGAACCGTTCATCGGTCACGCCCGCCCACAGCGACGTTTTCCCGAGCCGGGAATGTCCGAAAACCGCCGCTTTGTCACTGTCGATCTCCGGCACCGTTTCCAGATAGTCCAGCATCCGGGAGATCCCCCACGCCCAGGCGCCGATGCACGAATATCCTTTCGGACGCTTGAGTTCCTCACCCTGGAAAAACAGCTCATAGATACTGGTTTCCCAGCCGGTAAGCCGGTCGGGGAAAACATCGTGATAGGATGCGACCGCGAGCGCATAACCGCGTTCGAGAATGGTGTCGATCGGAAAGCGCCGCACCTGGAACCCGCGTTCGCGGTTGATCGGATTGCCTTCCTGGTCGCCGGCCGTCCCGGTGATCTGGATATCCGGTTCGTCCGTGACCACATGATTGCCGATGAAAGTCAGTCCGACGAACACCGGGACTTTTCCCGCAGCCTTGGCCGGGAGATAATAAAGCATATCGATGGCATGGGAACGGTCGTTGTTCATTTCGAGGTGGATGCGGACTTCGCGCCGGACCGCTTTGCCGCCGCGGGCGTCGCGTTTTTCGCTGATGAGTTCGTAGCGCACCCGGTCGGGCAGCGGCGGTTGTTCGCCGTACATCACGTCCTTGAACATCTGCAGCAGTTCGGGACGGCGTTTCTTCATCCATTCATCGGCGGTTTTGACCGTGGAACCGTCCTGACAGCGCAGGGGATCCGGCAGCGTATAAGCGGGCATCTGGGATTCATCGTAATTGGCTTCCCACGGGATCTTCTGAACATACATTTTCCTATCCTCCATATTTTACCGGAAATCAAAACGCCGGAACGGCCGCCGAAGCGGACGGTCCCGGCATAATATACATCATGTCAAACGAAAATCAATCCGGACCCGGGATGATCCTGTCTTATTCCAGACCGGTCCGCACGGTTTCGGTGCCGGACAGCAGCTGCACCAGACCGAACCGCCAGGTGGGGTAATCGGAGATGCCCGCCATGGTCGGACACCAGAGATCGTAATCGTTCCAGACATCGGCATAACGGATGAACTGCATCCGAAGCGCGGGGATCCCGCCGGACAGCAGATTTTCCACCTCGATCTCGCCTTCCGCGAGCCAGGTTTTGCCGTCCAGTGCGGTCCGCACGCGGTATTTCGGGAAGGCGCCGTAACGGTAAGGCTTGCCCTCGCGCGGGATGCGCAGTTCCGCGATGCCCGGCCAGGCATGGTTGATATTGGCGGCGTATTTGCCGGTCAGCGGATTGGCGCCGGTCGCGATCTGAATCCGGAATTCATCTTTGGGCACCGAATCTTCGAAACGCGCCAGGAAAGCGATTTTGCCGTTTTTATGCACGAGCTTGACCGCGGTCTTCCGGGGCGAAGGTTCGCCTCGCTGGAATTTCACCAGCTTGAGGTCCGCGGCATCGCGCCACGCCGGATCATCCGCTTTGCCGTCGATTTCCGGCAGGGCGGCGGCCGGGTAACATTCATACGTGTTCAGGCGGCCGGTGCTTTTCTGATACTCTTCCGATTCGCGGAAGAATTTGCTGTAGACATAATCTTTCAGATATTTGATCCGGCGTTCGGCAGCGGGATCGGTCACGGCTTTTCCCAGCGCCGCATCAAGACGGCATTTCAGCTCGTTCACCTGTTCGACCGGATAGCGGATCCGGTGGATGTAATCCAGCTGGGTCATGGTCTGGTTGGTCTGATAGTAATTTTCCCAGCGGTCGATGATCAGCCGGTAGAAATCATGCATGGCGTCCGCGGCGGGGCCGTAGGAGTGGGCGCACCAGTCGCGCAGCAGACGGTCGGGATCGGCCTGCGGATCCCACATCAGCCGGCTCTGGATCCAGACCATCGGCAGGGACATGATCGTGCCGTAGATCCGCACCGCGCCGGTCCGTTTCAGATACGGACTGAAGCCGTTGATGAAAACGCCGGAAATCCGGTCCCTGTTGTCCAGCAGGAAACGCTTGAAGAGGTTCGGATACATGAACGGAACGGCGGAAATATACTGCGTGGGATTGACGATGTTCAGCCAGATGTTCAGACGGATCGGATCGCTGCCGAGCAGTTCGGCCCAGCGCTTCAGGTAATTCTGATGCTGGCGGTACATGGCCGGGTCGGACGTGTAGATGATCTTCGGCCCGACATAGGTCACGTCCAGGAAATCGGGGATCGGGCTTTTTTCCGGCGGCGCCAGATAGTGGTTGTAAGCGAGCACGGCGAGACGCCGCTGCGGATATTTCTCGTGGATGCGTTCGGCGTAACGGGAAATGAACCTGTAATAGAGTTCGCTCCCCTGCTCTTCATACACGCGGTCGGTCCGCAGCAGCGCGGCGCAGTCCGGACAATGGCACGTGGTATCCGGCAGCATGCCGTCATTGCAGCAGAAATAGACAGTTTTGGCATCGGGCTTCATCGGACCCCAGGCAGGACCCGGATCCTTGTGGGCATCCAGATCGGCGAGGTTCTTCATCATTTGATCGAGCACGGCCTGACTGCTCAGGCAGATATAGGTGCGACCCTTGTGACGGAAATTGATCCGGGGCTCGCCGGACTTCGATTTGGCAAAATATTCCGGATGGGTCTTGCCGTAAAGATCGACCCAGTTGACCTGCGTGTGATTGGCGTTGGGATGCGGCCGCGTATTGCCGAAACGCAGCACCGGATGCCATAATTTTTCGACCTCGATCCCGTAATATTTCTGATACATGACACCGCCTTCGCGCTGACGGAAATGCGGGGCGGACCGCACGGCCGCGGCCGGGAAAGTGACGTGTTCCCGCTTCGGCACGATCTCGCCGCTGCCGTACGCGCGCCAATCCTTGTAGAACGGATAAAACCAGCGGATCCCGAGCTGGCGTTCCAGAAATTCATACACGCCGAAAAGGGTGCCGCGGTCGACGCCGTCCGGAGTGACTTCCCCGCAGATGATCAGATCCTTTCCGGCCGGGATCAGCGCCAGTTCCTCGGGTTTCATCTGCTGGAACGAACCGAATTTCCGGGCGGCGAACCGGGTCGTTCCGACATAAATCGCGCGCACCCCTTTTTTCCGTTCGGATTCCTTGACGATAATCGCTTTGATGCCGGTCGATTTCCGGATATACCGCTGGAGGAATGAGGCAGGATAACGGTAAGTTTCGCCGGGCGGAAATACCACTTTCCCGTCCCGGTCCGGGATCACGATCTGCAGAGAGTCGGCCTGCAGAAAACCGGCAAACAAACACAAAAACAGCATCCAGAAATTACGCATAGGATCCTCCAGCACCATTCACTTTCTATCTGCAACCAGATAACTGACGTATCCGCACTGAGATTTGATTTCATTATAAATGCACGGCTTGGCGGAACCGTCGGCGAACGCGATATTGGCGCGCCGGTTATGGCGGTAATTCACGCAGGCGGCGTTCTGCACCGTCGATTCCGCCGACGTTCCCTTGACCTGATTGATCTGGGACATATAGAAATTTTTAGTCGAGCCGGTATAAATGGAATCGGCCAGCACCACATATTTCGAAGGTTCTTTGATGAGTTTCAGCGTGTGGTAGTAGCCGGGGATCGACCGCATGCCGTAAACATAGTTCGACGCTTCGGAATGGAATTTCGCCACCGGACAGCGGAGCGTCTTCATGTTATCCGACTTCACCATGCCCGCCTTGATCAGCGACTGCGACCAGTGAACGGCGCCGGGCACATTCGTCCCGCCGTCATTGAACGCGATCGAACCGTAGGAATCCATATACATCAGAGTGTGCAGCATCGCCTGTTTGATCGAGGATACGCAGGAAGTCGCCTTGGCGGAATTCCGCGCCCGGTTCAACGCCGGCAGCAGCATTCCCGCCAGAATCGCTATGATCGCGATCACCACCAGGAGCTCGATCAGCGTAAAACGAAACAGCGTCTTACGCGGGAATGATGAATGATGAACGATGAATGATGAGAATCTGTTCATTTTCTGTTTCCTTCCTGCAGTTTTCTGCCTGTTTTATGTTGTGGGTTGCCTGATATCCGGAGCCCCGTGATCTCGGGCCGTCCGGTGACGGTCGCGGGAGTATTCTTAACGTATCGTGATGCGTCACTGAGAATATAACGCTAATAAATCTATTTTCAAGTGTAAAACGGCAAAAAAAATTATAATTTCCGGCGGCCGGAAACCGCAGACGGCTCGGAATGAACCTTTTTTCCGATCAGCGGCAAAATTTTAAAAACGGGGACCAGCAGCAGTAAAAACAGAACGCCCGCCGCGATGAAAACCGGACGGATGCTCCCGGTCAGACCGATGATCCCGCCGCTCACCAGAGCCGCCAGCAGGATCCCGACCATCCGCATGCTGTAAGCCAGCCCGAACAAGGTCCGCCGTTTGTCCTCCGGCGAAAAGCGGGACAGCAGCGTCTGGAATGCCGGATCGAGGCCGCCCGCGGTGAAATAATGGAACGCCCGCATGCCGCCGAACATCCACAGACTTTGAGCGGTCCCCTGCAGGACCGCGGTGACCGCCGCCAGGATGGTCGCCGGGATCGCGATCAGCGCCGGCGAAAACCGGTCGCTCAGCTTGCCGACGACGATGCCCGAAAGCAATCCCCCCGCCGCCGCGGCCAGACTCACCATCCCCGTATAAAACACCGCTTTTTCAGGACTGGTCACCAGACAGACCAGCATCGGCACATAGGGTTCGTCGAGCCGCCGAGCCAGCCCCATGATAACAAACAAAATCAGAATGGTCCAGACAATGGCGGAATAACTTTTGAAACTGCTGATGAAGGAAGTCTTTTCGGTTTTTACCGGGACCGGCACGAAATTTTCCCGCACCCAGATATGCGTGATGACGCCGCCGATCAGATACATGGCGCCGCAGCCCATGAACCCCCAGAAATATCCCAATGCATCGACCAGAAAAGCGCCGGTAAGGAATCCGATCATGTTTCCGCTCCAGATCGCCGTGCTCAAAGTCCCCAGCGCCAGCCCGTGATGTTCCTCCGGCGTGGTGCTCACGATCAGAGTCTGCGCCGCCGTGCCCGTCCCCGAAAATGCCGACACGGCAAACCGGATCACCACCAGCCAGATCAGGTCCGGCGCAAAACACAGCAGCGGGAACAGCAGCGCGGAGGCGTAATACGCCCGCAGCAGCATCAGTTTCCGCCCGTAGCGGTCGGCCAGCCAGCCCCAGACCGGCGTGGAAAAACAGTAGC
>JAZUCR010000066.1:0-2661 GCA_045639225.1 Victivallales bacterium | reverse complement strand
GCAGTCGTTTTTGGAATACGCCGCATCTCCGGGTGGATTGATGCAGAGCATGGGGATCCGGTTCTGAAAGAGATTTCGGATTTCCTGATAACGGCGGCTGCCGGTGACGATCCCGCAAATTTGCGGGGAAATGATTTGTATCCGCTCGGGTTCCAGTTCCTCGCGGTAAATCGGCAGGCAGGCGGAGCCGTGGGGGATGAAATTCTGCAGCAGGGAGCTCAGTCGCAGTTCGAAAAACGGACGCTGACGGTTTTTGTAGTGATTGTGAATGATCAGAATGACCCGGCTGAAGGTATTGAGCACATTCAGGATCCCGCGGTTGCGGACATAAACGCCGACTGCCGATTTGCAGCGCAGAATGCCTTTGACCTCCAGCATGGCCACTGCCTGTCTCGCCGTGTTCCCGGAAACGCGATAGCGCTTCCGGATATCAAGCAGCGTACCGAGAAAACTCCCGTTCTGCAGATCGTTCTGCAGAATATACTGACTGATTTTTTCCGCTGTTCGCTCATAAAGCGGGACAAATTTGGCATCCTGACGCATAAAACGGCCCCCGATATCTACTGAAACCAACAATAATATAATATCAATGAAATAGTTTTACAACCCGGAAATTTTTCCTGTAAAAACTTTTTCCTGTATTTTTTACCACTTGACTTCGGGTGAAATCGTGCTTGATTTTCCTGTCGCCGGGGAATGTCGTGCAAAGTCTGGATGTCAGTCCGGCGCAATGACGGTTGACCCGGGTTCTCCCGGAATCCGGCCTCTCGCGGGAAAGCGGTTCCGCCGTCTCCATACCAAATAAATCATGCAAAAAAAACGAATTCGGCTTGAAAAAAACGATAATGGGGTTATAATAAATAGCAAAGAGCGACTTGATGTCGCGGCAGGGAAACCATTAAAACACTTAAAAAGGAGTCTTGCATGAAAAAGTCTCTTCTTCTGGTCGGAGGCGCGATCCTCGCGTCTGTTATTCTTTCCGGTTGCGCGGGCGTCAGTGTTCCGGGAGCCGTTACTTGCGGTCCGGTCTTCTTCGCTGATTACGCTGCGAATGCCATGGTTGCTCCTTATACCGGACGCTATACCATCGTGAAACGTGATGTTACCGCTACGGCTAAATTCCGGAGCTTCTTCACCTGCATCAACGAAGGCGATGTCTCCTATGCTACCCTGAAAAAGGCCGCACTTGCCGAGACCAAAGGCGCTGCCGATGAACTGATCGACGTCAAGATTGATTACAAGGTCAACACCATCTTCGGTATCAACACGATCAATGTTACCTTGACCGCTACGGCTGTCAAGACGAAATAAGTTTTTTTCCAAGCTTATTTGTTACCCTGCTCCCGGGACAGCGATGTCCCGGGTTTTTTTTGCCCGGTTTCCGGAGAGAAGTCAGATGCCCGGGACCGGACAATGGTCAAATTTCTATCTCTCCCCGCTTGCATTTTTACTGTTTTCTGTTATGTTACGCTTGATAGCCGCCAGCTGTTTTGCTGCCGGAAGTCCGACTTGAGAATTTGACTTTAACGGAAAGGTCTTTATATGTCTGCAAAACTGAAAATCGGTTATCTCGCTCACTGGTTCCAGCCTCGTTACAGATTCGTTGATTTCCTGCAGGAACAGGGGATCGAAGCGAAAAAAATCGACTATTCCTATCCGGGATACCTGGAGGATTTCGACGTCGTGCTGATCGAGCAGAACGGTTTCAACGATTATATCGAAAATGACGAACTTTATATTCGCGACTGGATCCGGCGCGGCGGCATTCTGTTTTTCATGCATCAGGACTATTGCCGCTGGGCCCCGTATTTTCTGCCTGAAGAGGTCGGTTACACTCAGCTGATCCATCGTTATGTCCCCACCATCAACGGCGGCAAATGTTCCGACGGCACACCCTACATGTGCTACATGATGCCGTGGATCGAAGCACCTGGTAAACGCCTGTTCAGCGAACCGGAAAAAATCACTCCCGATGAAATGCTCGACTGGAAGATCACTGCGGATTCCTTCAGCGTCGTGCAGAAACCATCCGAGAATTCCGGCCGGACGGTCCGGACTGCTGCCGAATCCTGTTTTCTCGCCGATCCGAACTGGGAGATCCTCGGTTCCTATATGGATCCCGCCGTCCGCGACGGCGCTCTGATCCTCCGTACGAAATGCGGCAAAGGGATGATCTTCCTCAATCAGATCCTCTTTCCGGAAGATAAGACTCCAGACGCGGAACGCTGCTTCGCCTTCTGGAAAAAATATGTCCGCAACCTGCTGGCGTATTTCGAACGTTTCCGCCGCGGCGAGTCCGAGATCATGCCCGAGACGGTAAAACCGACCCTGCCGGTCAAGAAAAATTACAAGCTCGCCATCCACATGCATTCGCTCGACTGGTATGGCTGCGATTCCGCTCCCGGCACCATCAATGCGATCATGCGTTACATGGGGTATGATATCTGTGCGATCGCAGTGAAAGATATTGCCCCTTATGACGGCAAACTGGACACGGAAAAATATTCGGATGACAAAGTCCTGTTCCTGAACGGCCAGGAATATCACCCGTTCAACTGGCATGACCGTTACGATAAACTCAGTCACAACAATTATCACATGCTCGCGATCGGCATTGACCCCGATGCCTATACCCCGGAATTTACGCGCAGTCTCTTTTCC
>JAZUCR010000065.1:0-5197 GCA_045639225.1 Victivallales bacterium | reverse complement strand
GCGGCAGACCTTGAAGAAGGGATCAGTTGGCCAGATCAAGGACATTTTCAAACCGGTCGAGATAGCGGATGGCAGTCTCTTCGGGCTTTCCGTACACATCGTAAATGGCGTTGACCGTTTCCGCATACAGCGGATCCATCGGATTTTCCGGGATGAATCCGCAATGGGTGATCAGGGCAGGGGCGCCGATCCGGGCGGCGAATTCGGCGCCTTTCTTCAATTCTTCCACGCGTCTGGCACGCAGATCGCGGGGGACCAGTCCGCAGGTGACCGGGCCGCCGTAGGAATTCCAGACGATCCGTCCGGTATATCCGCCCCAGAACGCCGCGAGACGGATGCCCGACTTTTTGATGTATTTCCGGACCTGATCGGCGCATTCCGGGGTCAGATTGGTCATATCCCAGTTCTGCAGCTGAGCGGTTTTGAGGCCGAATTCGGCGATGTTCTTGAACGGGTCTTCATTTTTCCGGAGCATGGCGAGCACGCCGATCTCCATCGGTTTCTTCTGCGATTTCATATTATTTCTCCGTTTCGTTAAAGTTTACCAGTTCCGCAGGGCATCGGATACTTTCCGGAGGATCCCGGCGTGGTCCCGTTTTTCGGAATAATCATGGGTCTCCAGATTGACATAAAGTTCCCGACCGCGGCTGTCCACCGCATCCCAGAATTTCTTCAGTTCCAGATCGCCTTCGCCGATGACCGCGTCCCGATAGAATCTGCCGTCGCGTTTGAGGTCGCTGCCGGGCACTTCCCGGTCGGTGATCTTCCAGTCTTTGAGGTGGAAATGGACGATATGATCCTTGAGTTTCAGATAAGCCTGCACCGGATCGTCGGCGGTGGCGGTATTGCCGTGGTCGAACGTGACCTTCAAGCCGGGGACCTGTCCGATAACTTCCAGGACTTCATCGGCGGTCGTGATCGGACTGTGCCTGTAACCGGTGCTTTCCAGCGTGAGAGTGATCCCGGCTTCCTGTGCCAGCGGACAGGCCTGAGCGAAATATTCGGTCCAGGCTTTCCGGTCGTCTTCGAGGCATTTCTGGTTTTCCCGTGGGAACGGCGGGAGCATCAGGATCGGCGCGCCGAGGATATGGGCGTCTTCCAGCGAGTATTTGAAATCATCCAGATAATCCGGCTTGCGTTCGATGAATTTGCGTTTGATCATGGTGTGGGCGACGATTTTCAGTCCGGCATCCAGCGAGAGTTTCCTGAGTTCGCGCGGATCGGTCCCATGCGTGGAGATCCAGTCGATCGCGGTCATTCCGCAGTCAACTGCCGCCTGTACGATCTCGGCGGGCGGCGCGGGATTCATCATCAGAGACATCATGCAAAGTTTCATATTTCGGATCGCTCCTTCCGTGTTGAACCGGTATGTGTTATGATTATTTCCCTGCTTGATTCCATTGATTTCAATGAAAATCCGGTAATATAACCCTTTTCCGCCCGATTGCAAATCTTTTTCGGCAAACCTTCGCGGTCAGCAGGCGGAAAGACCGAATTTGCGGATGCGCAGGTCCTGCAGCTGGGACGCGCCTTCGCCCTGCCGTCCGCAGCAGTAGCCGAGCAGCAGACTGGAGCCGTTGAACAGCATGGCGGTATAGCAATAGCCGTGGTCGGGTTCCTTTTCCAGCAGGACGGTCTCCGTTTTGTCCCAGCTCTTCCCGTCGTCGCGGCTCCGCATCATTGCCAGTGGCGTGCGCGGGGAGGTGAGCGGAACCACTCCGTGACGGCGGTCAGTGTCGTTCCAGACCGCATAGAGAAAACCGGTCGCGGGATCGCGTTTGAGCGACATCGGGGCGCAGGGGGACGGGAAATTCCAGTTCGGCTGCGGCTGGCTCCAGGTGCGGCCGCTGTCGCCGGAATATGAAACGTATTGAAATCCGCGCGAGGTGCGGATCCAGAGCAGCAGTTTCCCGTCTTCGAGTTCGATCACGCCCGGTTCCTGAAAACCGTTTACAGACTCGGCTTGGCAATCCGGCGTCAGCATCGTGTCGGATTCGTTCCAGGTCTCGCCGCTGTCATCGGAAAACAGAGTGAACACGATCCCCGGACGCAGACGTCCGCCGCTCCGCCAGGCATGGAAAGAAAGCGGCAGCACGATCCGGCCCGAACGCAGCTGAACAGCCCGGTCGTTGTTCATGACATAATAACCGTCATGCGGGATCAGACGCCTGGCCGGAGACCAGGTCTGTCCTTCGTCGTCGGAACCACGCATCATGGGAATGCATGCGAAGGTGTCGCGGACGCGACGTTTTTCCAGATAAAAGAGCCGGATGGAGCCATTCTGCAGCCGGAGCAGGGAAACGCTCATGATGTTTTCCGCGTCGCCGCGGCGGATCATGACCCCGTGGTCCTGCCAGGTTTCGCCGCCGTCATCGGAGATCATTTCCGCGAGGTCGGCGGCGGCGTGATCACCCCAGTCCGCCCCGCTGTAACGGGTGTAGATAAAGCGGATCCGTCCGTCTTTTGCCAGCAGGAACGAGCCCTCGGAATTGCGCGGGTTGTCCGGCCCGTGCGGGATATCGAAAGTGCAGTTATTCATTTTTGTCTCCTCCAATTGCGGGAAAGCGGTCCTTAACGCTGTTCCCATGCGGTTTGCGGTTTGGACGACGGCATATTTTCGAACTGGACCGGGTCCGGTCCGATGATTTTTCCATCCTTCGAGACCGGAGCGGTCCGGGCAAAAAAGTCCTGGAAATCCAGATAGCGGAACTGTGACATGTTCTGCGGATTCCGGCTGAATTCCTGATCGTTGATCTTTTTGCCGAGGCTGACCCCTTTTCCCTGATCGCGTTTTCGCTCTTCGGCATTTTTCCATTGCCAGAGTTTCACCAGCGGGAGATCCGGATCGGCAAACCTGGAGCCGCCGTCCTTTCCGATCAGCCGGTAATATTCATCCAGCTTCAGCATGGTCCAGGGGTTTTTCCCTTTTTTCCGGGGATCCAGATAATCCACGATCACACGCAGCTCCCGCGGGAAACGGGTGTAATAGAGATTGTCCTTTTCATCCAGTGCCCGCAGATTATCCAGACGCAGAAGACCCTGAAACGTCTTGGCCCGGCTGTTGTCGGTGACGATATTGCGGTGGAACCGGATGCTCCCGTCCGGCGCGAGAAATCCCGCCACGGTCCAGATAGACGGGATGGCGAAGACGTTGTTCTCCAGAACGACATTCTTAGTGTTGACGAGCGTGACCTGGCACATGCCGGAGAAAGCCGCCGAATTGCGCAGCGTGATGTTTTCGCCGCTCCGGCAGTTGACGATCGGCGGGGCGTAACCGCCGCCGCGTCCGTCGGGGAAACCGCGGGTCACTTCGATATCGCTGCCATTGAGGATCATCACCGCACCCGAGGTGTTTGGGAATGCAGTGCCAAGCAGCCGGAACTTGAAACCGTCGAATTTCAGATGGCTTTTTCCGAATATCGCGAACCCGCGGCTGAGCCGGCGGCCGCAGCCGTCCAGCCAGACATTTTCGCCCGGAGCGGCCCGGTAGACCACCGGCTGACCCGGCAGACCGCTGGCTGCGGCCGTGACCGTTTCCGCATAGACACCCTCATGCACCATGACTTCATCGCCAGGCAGGGTCGCCATGGCGGCTCGGGAGATCGTCCGGAACGGTTTTTCAGCACTGCCGCTGTTGGAATCGCTGCCGGATTTCGCCGAAACATGCCAGGTCTGCGCCGGACGGTCCGAGGCAGGCATGGTGAAATGCAGGATCTCCGAAGCCATGGTGGGCGCGGTCACGGTCTTTGGTTTTTTGGCCGTTTTTTTGGGCCGGGGAGGGGCGGGAAGATAACTGCTGGTGATTTTATATTGGATCGCCGGCCGCAGGACCAGTTGATATTCATATTCCGCACCGGCTTTCAGGCCGGGAACGGCTGCCGTGTGGAAAACGCTGTCGGCGGTCGGGTCGGTGATCTGCCGCCAGTTTTTCTGTTTCTCGCGGATCTGGAAATCGTTCCTGGCTTTTCCTGGCGTCCACCAGCCGAAGACCGCCATGCCGCGACCGGCCTGCAGCAATTCCGGCTTCGGCATGACGATATGTTCCGCGCCATACTGGACGAAATACGGCCCGTAATGGAAGCCGTCCAGAGCGCGGCAGCGGAATGCCGATTCATTTTTCAGGGAGAAATCCCCTTTCCCCGCATTGGTGAACTGCGGTTCGATCTGTTTTCCGGCCGCATCCGAGGCGGGCGGCACGGTGGCGTAGGCATTGCCCGCGGCGGCAAATCCTTCCGGCAGACTGCCGTGCGGCAGAATGCTGTGCCGGACCGTTCCGGCCGATTTTTCCGCATCGATCAGATTTTTCACACTGCGGTCGAACGCGGAGTGGATCACGCTCAGATCACGGACCCGGTCCGCTTTCACGGCGTTTCCGCAGGAAGCGAAGCCGCAGCGGTCGATCACGATATTTCGGCCTTGGCAGACCAGTCCGTTTTTCCGGCTGCCGACGAAACTCAGCCGCAGCACGGTAATACCGCTGCCGGTGACGGTCAGGCCGTTTTCACCGCCCTGAATGACTGCCGGAGCATATTGCCCGCGACCGGCCAGCGTCACATTGTCAGCCTCAAGTTTCAAGCCGCCGGCATAAGTTCCCGGCAGGAAATACACAGTCGAACCGGGCTGGACGTTCTTCAGGGTTTTCCACGGCGTGTCGATGGACCGTCCATCCTGATCGTCATTGCCTTGCGGTGCGATGAAATACACATTTTTCCCTTTGAATCCGCATTTGATCTCGGAACCGTTCTGCAGGCGCAGATCGGCGTTCCAGGGATCGGCGAAATCTCGGCCGCAGAGGACGGCGTTCATTTTCTGCATGATCTGGGTCGTTCTGCTGTTTTTTCCGGTGGGATCGTAATCATTGCTGGAGGAGACACAGTATTCGGTATGGTTGCAGGCGGCTTCGCCGTTCGTGAAGACTTCGCTGAGCAGGCTGAGTTCGTCGCACGGCTTGATCCGGACCGATCCCCGGACGTCACCGAGGCTGACGGAACGGGCGATCCGGTCATTGGCGTTGCCGCCGCCGTAGAACCGGATCCCGTTGGTCCTGGAACGGAGCGAAAGGCAGCGGTCGATCACGGAATTCCTGCTGTTCAGCATGATGATGTTGCCGGCCGATACATGGTGCGTGGTGCCGTTGGAAACGGCGGTACAATCCTCGATTCGGCATCGGTCGGCGAAGCTCATGCCGATGCCGCCC
>JAZUCR010000064.1:0-8079 GCA_045639225.1 Victivallales bacterium | reverse complement strand
CGGAAAAAGCCGCTCTGCTGGTAAACAACGGCTATCTGAGCATGGACGGACTGAAAGCGGCCGGCATGAAGGATATTTCGGCGATCGAGGGACTCGACGAGGATTCGCTGAAGTCGATCGCCGCCGCGCTGGAAAAATTTGTCAACAGCTCCGGGAATGCGGAATAAAACGGACCGTTCCGTTTCTGATCCCTTTATTTTTCAGGAAAGTCAAGAGGTTTTGAATGGCGAAAAAAAGTATGAATGTAAAAAACCTTGCCGAGCGTTACGGTCTTACCGCGAAGGAAGTGCTGGCGGAGCTGGATGCCCAGGGCATTCACGGACTGAAAACCTTTTCCGCTATTCCTGCCGACATGGAAGAACTGGTGCTGGCATATTTCGATGAACAGGCCGCGAAGAAAGCCGGCAAGGGGTCTGCCGAATCTGCCGGAGCTCCGAAGGGCAGGGAAGTGCATATCAAAGCCCCGATCATCGTCAAAACGCTGGCGGAGGCTCTCGGTCGCAAACCCAATGAAATCATCACGAATCTGATGATGATGAACGTGCTGGCCAATATCAACCAGATGATCGAACCGAATGTGGCGGTCGAACTCGCCGCCAAAATGGATGTCGATCTGGTGGTGGACAAACGCGAGCACGACGATCATCCGGTCCGGCAGAAAAACACCAATATCTCGCCCGAAGAGGAAGCGGAAGCCGGCGACGACGATCCGAAAGATCTGGTTCCGAGGAATCCGATCGTGACCTTCATGGGGCACGTCGACCATGGGAAGACTTCGCTGCAGGACCGGATCCGCCGGACCAAGGTTGCCGCGGGCGAAGCCGGCGGGATCACCCAGAATATCGGCGCCTCGGTCGCAACCTGCGGAAAACGGTCGATCACTTTCGTGGATACCCCCGGACATGAAGCTTTTACCGCCATGCGCGCCCGCGGCGCCAATGTCACCGATATCGTGGTGCTGGTGGTTGCCGCGGACGACGGTTTCATGCCGCAGACCATCGAAGCTCTGAACCATGCCCGGGCGGCCAATGTGCCGATCATCGTGGCGATGAATAAAATCGATCTGCCGAACGCGAATCCGGACAAAGTCCTGCTGAATATGCAGCAGAACGGTCTGACTTCGGAAGACTGGGGCGGCACCACCGGTGTAGTCCGCGTTTCCGCCAAAACCGGACAGGGGATCGACGAACTGCTCGAACGCATCCTGCTCGAAGCGGAAATGCTGGAACTGAAAGCCAATCCGAAACGCAAAGCGTCCGCCTACGTGCTGGAATCCCAGCTGGAACAGGGTCTTGGACCGACAGCCAATATCATTGTCAAAAACGGCACCATCAAGCTTGGCGATCCGATCATCTGCGGCGAACATTACGGCCGCGTGAAAGGTCTGATCGACAGCCGCGGCCAGCGGGTGAAATCCGCCGGGCCCAGCACGCCGGTCAAGGTGGTCGGCCTCAGCGGGGTGCCCGATGCCGGTGTCAAACTCGTCGTCTGCGACAATGAAAAGGACACCAAGGAGATCGCCGAAGCCCGCAGCATGGACAAGCGTGTGGAAAATCTCAGCGGCAAAGGTACCGGCGCCAGTCTGGAAGATCTGTTCTCCCAGATGGACGGCGATCAGAAGAATACCCTCAAAGTCGTGGTGAAAGCCGATGTCTGCGGTTCCGTCGAAGCGATCGTGGAATCCCTTAAGAAAATCACCTCCGAAAAAATCAGTATCGAAGTCCTCCATTCCGGCATCGGTGCCATCACGGAAAACGACGTCCTGCTGGCCGCGTCTTCCAATGCTATCGTGGTCGGTTTCCACGTCCGCGTCAATCCCGGCGTCAACGATCTGGCCAAAAAGGAAAATGTCGAGATCCGTCTTTACAGCATCATCTACGAACTGCTGGAAGATATCAAGGATGCCATGGCCGGCCGTCTGGAACCGGAAAAACGCGAAAAGGAACTCGGCGTCGCCCGTATCAAACAGATTTTCACCTTGTCCAAGGGCCTGAAGATCTGCGGCTGCATCGTCGAAAAAGGCGTGGTCAAAGTCGGCAGCAAGTCCCGCGTCTACCGGAAAGGCGAACTGATCTTCAACGGTGAAGTCCGTTCGCTCCGTCATTTGAAAGATGATGTCAAGGAGATCCGTCAGGGTATGGAATGCGGCATCCGGCTGGACAACTTCCTGGATTTCGTGGAAGGGGACACCATCCAGATTTACGAGATCGAACTGAAGAAAGCCTCGCTGTGAGGCCGGAACCGAGGAGGGGATCATGGCACAGATGAACGACCGTATCGCCCGGGTGAACGAACTGCTCAAACGGGAAATCGCCGATGTGATCGAAAAATATTCGCTGAATGAAGGCGGGATCCTGGTTTCCATCACCAAGGTGCATACTTCCGAATCGCTCCGCAATGCCACCGTTTATGTGAGCATTTTCGGCGCCAACGAGGAAAAAAGCCAGGCGGTCATCAAAAAGCTCTATCAGCTCAAACCGGAGATCCAGCGGGAAGTCGCCCGCCATGTGATTTTGAAATACACTCCGGTCCTGCAGTTCGTCCGCGATACCAATCTGGAAGACGGCGACCGGGTGCTTTCACTGATCCGGGAAATGGAAGAACATGAGTGAGATCCTGACCCCGGAACAGGTTCCGGAACTGCTCCATCGTTTTCAGTCCGGAAAGATTCTGCTGATGGCCCATCTGCGTCCGGACGGCGATGCCCTCGGGTCTCTGTGTGCCGCTATGCTGCTGCTCCGTCAGCTGGGATTTCAGGCGGAGGCCGTCGTGACCGCCGCGGATGTCCCGGACACCTGCAAAAAATTTCTCCCTGCGAACGGGCTGAAAGCCGAATCGGAGATCGATCCGGCGGATTACGGTCTGTTCATTGCGCTGGATTCATCGCGGCGCGACCGCATTTCGGCGTCCTTTGCCGCTTCGGGCGAACCGCTGCCGGCGCCGCTGCTCTCCATCGATCATCATGCGGACAATCCTTCTTACGGCGATTGGAACTGCATTGTTCCCGATGCCGCGGCGACTGCGGAGATCGTTGCCGGGATTGCTTTTTCGGCGGGCTGGAAGATTTCCTCCGAGGCGGCGACTCTGCTGCTGCTGGGACTTCTGACCGATACAGGATCGTTCCGTTTCGCCAATACCCGCGCCAACACGCTGCGCGCGGCTTCCCGGCTGATGGAAGCCGGCGGCGCCTATTCCGCGGTCATGGATGCCTGTTTCTTTTCCAAGCCCGAAAACATGGCGCGGTTCGAAGCCGATCTGCTCTGCAATCACCTGAACAAAGCTCTGAACGGCAGATTCATTTATACCTTCCTGCTCCCGGAACTGCTGGAAAAATATCAGATCGAACTGCGCAACACCGAACAGGTGATCGATATCCTCCGGGCGATTGCCGGTCCCGTGATCGCCGCCACGATCCGCATCGAAGGCGGCGGTTTCAAATGCTCGCTCCGCTCCAAAGACCGTCGGTATTCCGTCGGCAGGATCGGCCGCGCACTGGGCGGCGGCGGTCACGAAATGGCAGCCGGATGCACTATTCACGCCGGTTCCTTCGAAGAAGCGGCGCAGATTTTACTCGAACAAGTGGAGAAAGAACTTTTATGAGATTCCGTCCTGACAAACATCGTCTTCCGGTTTACGACCGCAGCGGTCTCCTCCTGGTGAACAAACCCAAAGACTGGACCAGTCACGATGTCGTGGCGTTCATCCGTTCCCGTTTCAACGCCGCCAAATGCGGTCATTGCGGCACGCTCGACCCCGCGGCGACCGGTCTGCTTGTGGTCGTCCTGGGAAAATTCACCAAGCTCAGCCAGAAATTCAGCGGCGAGGACAAAGTTTATGAAGGTACCATCCTGCTGGGCACCGAAACCGATTCCCAGGATATGGACGGCAATGTAATCCGCCAGGCGGACTGGTCGGGGATCACCGAACCGCAGCTGCGCGATGCCTTCGCCTCGTTCGTCGGCGATATCGAACAGATCCCGCCGATGGTGTCCGCGGTCAAGAAAGACGGCGCCCGGCTTTACGAGCTCGCCCGGAAAGGCCAGGAGATCGAACGCGAACCCAAGCAGATCTCCATCTACTCCATCGACGTCACCCGCGTGGCTCTTCCTTATGCGGATTTCACCGTCGAATGTTCCAAAGGAACCTATATCCGCACGTTATGCGCCGACGTCGGAGCCAGACTCGGCTGCGGTGCCGCGCTTTACCGGCTCAACCGTCTCCGCAGCGGTGAATTCAGCCTCGATGATGCGGTCGATATCGAAACCATCAAGCAATGGACTCAGGATGATCTGGACAACTGGGTCACCGGTTTTCTCCATAACCGGCTGGCCAAAATGTCCGGTTTCTCCGGTTCCTGAACCAAGGAGGGATCATGGCGGCTACACCTGAAAGTCTGCTGGAGGCATTCCTGGAAACACGCAGAGCGGCGGAATCGTTCGAGACTGCCGAACTGATGGCATTCATCCGTGCCAATCTGCCCGACCGGCCGGACGATGAAACCGCCCGGAAACGCCAGACCAATGACCTGGAACTCCTGCTCGAAGGCTGCAATTCGCTGTTTTACCGTGCCGGTGCGGAGACCTGTTATATCCGCAGTTCCTTTTTCCGCGGCGCCCGCTTCAAGATCCGTCCGTCCGAATACGAGATCCGCGAAGGTCTCCTGTTTTACGGCGCCCGCTTCGCCCCGTTCTGCAGCGAGGATATCTTTGCCGATGAATACCGCATTGCGGAAAAGGAGTCCGGACAGGAATTTCCGCCGGTGACTTGTCCGGTTCTGTTCAGCCGTGTGGCAAAGCTCTTCCAGATGCTGGGACGCTCCACCATGATCGACTGCATCGTGGCCG
This sequence comes from Victivallales bacterium, assembly GCA_045639225.1. Classification (GTDB taxonomy): domain Bacteria; phylum Verrucomicrobiota; class Lentisphaeria; order Victivallales; family UBA1829; genus SIG94. The sequence continues at coordinate 3,235 of JAZUCR010000064.1, read as the reverse complement.
ATGATACCGAAAATTACCATATCCTGCAGCAGACCGAGACCTCGGAGAAAGCCGTGGTGAAGCTGACTGCGTTCGATTTCGCCGCCTTTTACCGGAAACATAATTTCTCGGAAGGCGATGCGGTGATCGCGACCGTGCAGGACTGGGAGACCGGTTCTTTTGAAGTGGAATATGCGGAAGCGAGTTCTCTGGCCTCGCAGGATGAGATCTCAACCTGGCTTTCCGATTTCGAGGACGGTCTCATCCAGGCCTACGAGGACCATGGCGAATATCTGGAAGTGCCCGATCAGATCGCTCATGCCTATCTCGCCGCTTTCCAGCACGGACACGACCTCCGGCAGCGACCGTACCTTTCCCTCGAGGAATATCCCGCCCTGATGCGCGATATCTCGATCCGCCGCGACGGTCCGGAATGGACTCTGGTCCCCGTGGACGAACCCACGGTCAGCGGCGGTTACGACGATTATCAGCCGCCCGAGGAAGATGCCGGTCATGACCATGACCATGATCACGACCACGGGCATAAATGTTCCTGCGGACACGACCACAAAGACGAAGGCAAGGACGGCGGTCCGCTGCGGGCGGAGGATTTTTCCGCATCCGCCAAACGGATCGATTCGCTCGAACATCTGCTGGAGGACCTCTCCGCACCGCTGGATTATATCGAGATCTACGCCATGATCCAGGACGACCTTGCCAACGGTCAGGAATCTCCGGAGGAATTTATCCGCAAGCTGATCGATATCATGGGCGTGCAGTTCGCCGACGATGCGCAGGAAGCGGCCTTCTGGAATTTCGCGGAGGAATGCTGGGAAGAAGCTTCGGAACATTTCGATCCCGTGATCGAAGAAGCCAAAACCCCGCTCCGGACCCGTCTGCTGGAACTCAATACCCGCCGTCTGGAACACGCGCGCACGCTGGTGGAGCGGTATGCCAAATCGAAGATCCCGAAAAAAACCGTGGACCGGATGAAGGATTTCCATGGCCGGATCCTGAACACGCTGGGTCTGCTGAATGCGGACCGCGCCCTGGAGAGCGGCGAATATGAACAGCTGGAACTCCGGATCGGCGATCTGGAGGATGCCTGGGATGAAATCGAGGAGCAGCAGGAAAGGTGACCGGACGTGATGACGGCATGTTTATTTTGTTCCACTCCCGGATTGCCGGGACAGATGCGTTTCGTGAATCCGAGCCACGTTTATTTTGCCTGGACCATCGTCGTTACCGCGCTGTTCCTTGCCGCTCTGCCGTTCCTGCGGGGATACCGGACCGGACCCAAAATGCCGTACCGGGTCGAAAATCATTTCAGGCTCTTCGTTCTGTTCGCCATCCCGCTGATGCTGGTGCTGGGCGGTTCCTGTTCGTTCGGCGGCAGTCTGGCGCTGCTGGTGTCTCTCCCGGCAGTGATTGTGATCGCGCTGCTGGCCGCAACACTCAATTGGTTTACCGGCAGCAATCTGGCCGACTGGTTCGCCCTGCTGGCGGCAATCATCGGGCTTGCTCTTTACACTTGGATTTTGGTTTTGATCGACCGTCCGTTGGTTAAACAAATAAAAACAATAAAAGAAAGGAATGCATCAAATGAACAACGTGAATGTGAATGAAATCGTAAACCAGATCCTGCCGATCGCCGTGCAGGTCATTTTCAGCGCGGTCGGACTGTGGATCGGAATGAAGCTCACCAAAAACAAAGTGGATTTTGTCGGCATGCTGATCATTGCGTTCAGCTGCGCTCTGATCGGCATCCTGCCGTCTCCCTGGGGCCTGATCTTCTCGCTGCTGTGCATGTTCCTGCTGTTGTGGAAATTCGCCGCCGCCAAGGTTTTCCCGGACTGCGTGTTCGTGGTCCTGCTTTCCTGGGGTATCGGCATTTCCGGCAAACATCTGCTGATCTGGCTGGCCAACTATCTCTCCCAGCATATGAAATGACCGTCAAGGCCAGAAAAACCGCAATCGAATATGCCGCGTATCTGCTGAGCGTGCGGATGTATTCCACCGCCGAGCTGCGCAAAAAACTGCTGGCGAAGGAATATCCGTTTCCCGAAGTCCGCGCCGTGCTCGAGGATTTTACCCGCAAGGGTTACTTGAACGATGCCCTTTATGCGGAAAATCTCTGTTCCTCGCTGACCGCCCGCGGCGACGGCAAACGCAAGATCGCCGGCAAGCTCCGGATGAAGGGCATTGCGCCGGAACTGATCGACGAGACGCTGGGAAAACTGGACCGCGAAGTGCCCGAAGAAGAAGCCGCCTGGCAGGCTCTGCAGAAGAAACGTGCCGCCCTGCTGCGCGAATCCGATCTGCAGAAACGGAAGGAAAAAGCGGTCCGTTATCTTGCCGGCCACGGTTTTTCCGCCGGAGCCGCTTTCACGGTTTGGGAACGTTTCTGCTCGGAAAACGGTTAATCTTCCTGTTTCATGATCGAGAACGAAACCGGACGAACCGGTGCTTCCTTCCCGTTGAAGGTCTGGAAATAGAAATAAAACCGGTCGGCCTGCACGCCGGTGAGATCGAGGATCCCGCTGAAACGGACGATATTGCCTTCTTTCAGCAGTTTTTCGGGGGGAAGCCACACGCCTTTTTCAAAAACTTTCCGGTCGTCTTTTTTGGCAATGATCATCAGCCAGACAGCCCGGATCTGTCCCTCGGCTTGCCCTTGCAGCAGGAGTCGCCCGCAATACGGTTTGATCCCGGTTCTCAGTGACACTGAATATTGATTCTTTTTGTTTCTGGCGGGAATATAAAAACCGTCATTGCCTTTTTTCCCGATGACGAGCATGAACCGGGCGGGGCCGATCACGATATTGTCCTCGGCGGGGAGAGCCAACGCGGCAGAAGCCAGGATACAGAAAAGGAAAACTGGAAGTTTCATGATTTGGAAAACCTTTCGGTAATTATTGCTGAAGGATGAACAGACCGAACCGGGCGGGATCGAATCCGCCGGTTATGCCGGGGAAAAGGTTCATATAATAATCCCAGCGGGTATTGGAATCGTCATCGAAAACCACTGCGGAAAAACCGAAAACATGATTTTTTTCCGGCATGATGCCGAGACTTGCGAACGGGATTTTCAGCTCGTAAAAAGTAGTTTTGTCTTTCTCGTTCCGCCGGACGGCATATTCGGAGCGTTCGAAAAGTTTCGAGTCCGGACCGTAATAAAAGAGCGGGACGGTTTTGCCTGCGGCAAGGGCCAGGGCGATATTGGTGTCATCCGGGCGTCTGCCGTCCTTCCCGGTGC
>JAZUCR010000063.1:0-11571 GCA_045639225.1 Victivallales bacterium | reverse complement strand
TGTTTGCCCGTGTCTACTGGAACATGGGAGGTCAGTTCTTCAATCCGGCCCGGGTGGAGACCATGGTGGACGCGATTGTGCCGGAGATCCGTTATTATCACAGGAACGGAGTTACGATGTATTTTGCCGAGTTCCAAGTTCCGGATGGTGACAATATGCAGAATTTCGCGCCGCTGCAGTCCTATTTGGGATTGAAACTGCTGTGGGATGTTTCCCTGGATGAGAAAAAGCTGATCGCCGGTTTCATGAAAGCCTATTACGGCCCGGCGGAAAAGCCGATGACGGCATTCCTGAACCGGCTGCGGAAAGCGGTGGCCGCAGTGAAGGAACGTATGAATTCGATCAATCCCTCCCGTCCGTATTGCACTGAAGGGTTCATGCGCGAGTGCTGGAAGGATTTGGAACAGGCATACCGCCTTACGGAACCGGGCACAATTTACCGGGATCATGTGGAGCGGGAAATGCTTTCTCCGATGTTTGTGATCCTGCGGAACACCGACTGGAAGATCGGCGACCGGGAAAAGATGACCGCCCGTTATACCTCTATCCGTGAAAAACTGCTGAAAGAATACAATACCGACTTCAAACCAGCCAGGGACCGTCAGAAACAGATGCGGGAAAAACTGCGTTCGGATCTGAACGCTTTCATCAAACTGAACCTGCCGGTACCGGAACAATTCAAGAACAGGAAAGTGAAAATGCTTGGCTGGCCCCAGTTGAAATGGTCCAACGGCATTGGTTATCCCGATCAGTTCGTGGATGATCCGGATTCCGTTACCGGCAAAGCGCTGATTACACAGAAACCCCGCTATGTCAGAATCGGAACTACCATCCACAGTTTGGTCAAACCGGGGATAAGAACAATGTATTCAACCGCAGTCGGTGTGGTGGACCGGGCCTCGAAAAGCTCGAAAGGCCGGGATTTGAAAAAAGTGGTTGCAAAAGATGAAAAATACCATTGGTACCGGATCGGCGTCTGCCGGATTTTCCCCGGATCTTTTGTCTGGATCTATTACTGGCACTGCCAGTGTCCCCTCGATTCCGTATGGCAGCCGGATGACGGGATGCCCGGCCTGAACGTCTGGGAGATATGGGTATCGCTGAAATTTACAGGCCCGGCTTATGTGGAAGGATCGAAACAGCCCGACCGGATCTGGTGGGATCAGGTCCTGTTAGTCAGACCGGAAACGAAAGAGAAAAAATGAAAGATTGTCATATTCACTTGATGCCGCGCATCGGTCCCGCCGAGCCGCCGGAGGTTTTCTTGAAGAAAGCCGCGGATGCCGGGATCGACGGCGGCACGGTCATGAGTCTGCCGCCGGCTTCCTTCCAGGTCGATCCGGAACGCAGCCAATATTGGAAAGACCGGCTGGATTTCATCCTGGAATATACCTCCCATACCCCCGGATTCAATCCGTTTTTCTGGATCGATCCCACGGAAAAAGACGCTTATGAACAGATCGCCGCCGCTGCGGATGGCGGAGTCAGGGGGTTCAAGTGCATCTGCAACCACTTCTATCCGGAAGAATGCCTGAAGCAGTTCTCCGCCATCGCGGAAACCGGACTGCCGGTCCATTTCCACAGCGGGATCCTGTTCGACGGCAATGTTTCCAGCCAATATCTGGATCCGCTCGCCTTCGAACCGCTGCTGACGGTCAAAAACATCCGTTTTGCGCTGGCACATCTGGGAAACCCGTGGGTGGATGAAACCATTCTGCTCTATGCCAAATTCCATGCGGTCATACGGAATATGCCGGGTGAACACCGGTTCAGAGTCTTTTTGGATCTCACGCCCGGGGTGACCCGGATCCGGCGGCGCGACGCACTGCGCATGCTGCTGCTTTGCGGTTATGCAAATCCGTCGAAAGACATCCTGTGGGGAACGGATAACCTGATCAACGGTTATGATACTCGGAAAACGGCTTCCTGGCGCGATTTCGATCGGAAAATCATTGATGAGATCATGTTTGAAATCAACGCATCCCCCGATTTCTATCCGCACCTGCCGGACGATCTGTGGGAACGCATCACCGAAACCAATTACACTGAATTTTTAGGCTGATTGTACTTACCGCATCTGAATGATCTGCTGCGAGGACGAGTAAAATTATAAGTCATTCTTAAAACGTAAGCGCCAGTCAGCTGCATGGCAGCGACTTTCCGGACGAAGAGTGCGCGTTTACTCTTCAACTGTCAGCGTTTTTTCCGCAAAAAAACATTTTCGCATTTGTATGCGGGAAAATCTGTGTTACATTATCGGTTTTGTAAAGGATAACTGATATAAACACAGCACAAGATGGGCCCGGATTCACTGATGATGATATTGCAAGTGGGAGTTCTGATCCTGCTGATCGGTGCAAGCGCATTCTGCTCGAGTGCGGAAATGGCACTGTTTTCACTGAGCCGTCCGAAAGTGCTGTCCTACAAAGATTCCCCGTCCGCAGTCCGCCGGCTGATCTGGAAACTGATGAATTCGCAGTCGCGCACGCTGATCACCATCATCTTCTGCAATATGTTCGTCAACAGCATGATCTCGATGCTGGATGAAACGCTGCTGCAGAAACTGAATCTGTCGCCGGCGGCGACTCTGGCGGCCTCGGCTTTCAGCGGGATCGTCATCCTGCTTCTGCTGGGGGAAGTCACGCCGATGACCATTGCCTACGTCTTCAGCGAAAAATGGGCGGAGACCGCGGCGCGGCCGGTTTATTATGCGTTCAGGATCCTCACCCCGCTGACCGCGCTGGTGGAACATGCCTGCAACGGAGTTCTGAATCTGCTCGGTCATGCAAAAAGCGTCGGACTGAAACCCGAAGAATATCTTTCGTTCATCGAAAACGGGGTGGAACGCGGCAGTTTCACCGCAGAGGAAGGGAAGCTGATGAAAGAGACCATCGCGCTGCGTCGGAAAACCGTGGAAAGCGTGATGCGGACCCGTTCCGAGCTGTATTACATCACGCCGGAAGACACGCCGGAAACCATCCGGAACATCATCCGGAAACACGCGATGCCCTATCTGCCGGTGAGCCATGACGGACGGCTCGACAATGCGGATGCGATCCTGTCGGCGAGGCTGTTTTTCTCCCTGCCGGAGGAAGCGAGGAAAAACTGGCTGCATTCGCCCTGTGTGAATGACCGGGCCTTGTTCATTCCGGAAGCAACAACCTTGGAAAAGGCGCTCCGCACGCTGAAAAAAAGCGGGACATACGCGGCGCTGGCGGCCGATGAATACGGTGCGGTCTCCGGTCTGATCACGCGGGAAGATATCTATTCCGAGCTGGCCGGCCGTTCCGTGGAATTGAACGAACACACCGATTTCGACGTGGTCCAGGTCGGGCCGAATCAATGGATGTTCGACGGGATGGCCACGCTGGATTTCATGAAAATGAAACTGTCTCTGCAAATCGATCCCGGCCGATTCTCGGCCACCACGCTGAACGGGATCTTCTGCGAACTGCAGGGATCGATCCCGCAGGCGGGCGACAGCGTTTCGTTCGACCATGTGACGATGTATGCGCATGCGATGAACGGGAACCGGATATCCAAGATGCTGGTCACGCTCGAAGGAGCCAACGCGCTCGGAGCCGATATCGAAGGAGGATCCATCGTATGATCACCTATCTGCTTCTGACCTTGTTTTTTGTGGTCTGCCAGGGATTTTTCTCGGGCATGGAGACGGGAATGATCTCGGTGCTGCGGCCGCGGGCGGAACATGCGGCGCGGAACGGAAGCCGCAAAGCGGCGCTGCTGGTGTATTTTCTGCGCCGTCCGGGCATCATGATCGCGACCGCGCTGATCGGGGTCAATATCAGTGTGGTAATGGCCTCGCTGATGGCGAAACAGCTTTTCCGGACGATGAATCTGACCGGCAGTGCGGCCCTGACTTGCGGCGGCATGCTGCTCAGTATTCTGATGCTGTGTTTCGAGATCGTGCCGAAGAACTGGTTCCGGGAATCCGCCACCTCGCGCTGCGCCCGGTTTGTGCCGGTCTTTTATCTCTTTTACCTGCTGCTCTGGCTGCCGGTCCAAATCTTTTCCGCCTTTACCGGAGCTTTGAGCCGGCTGATCGCCAGACACGCCAGAGATGAGCAGAAGGAACCGAACGTGACGATGCGCGAAGATTTCCGCCTGTATCTCAGCGAAAGCCGACTGAGCGGATCGGTGGATGAAGCTACGGCCTCGATCCTGGACCGTGCGATGGATGTCCCCGGCATGCTGATCCGTCAGATCCTGGTGCCGCGGGACAAGGTGCTCTCGGTCCCGGCCGATCTGCCGATCCGGAAAGCATTCCAGTTCTGCCGGAAAAACAATCTGACCAAAGTGCCGATCCATGACCGTAACGGCGAATGGATCGGAGTTTACAGTGTCTACGATGTGATCTATTCGGTGGACGAACGGAAATGGGACACAACGCCGGTGTCGGTCTGCGCGGTCCGGCTGTATTTCATCGAGGAAAATCTGAGGCTGGGGGAACTGCTGGAACGGATGCGTTTCCGCCGGATCCCGTTCTTTGCGGTGCTGGACCGGGACAAAAAACCGGTGGGAATTGTGCGTCCGGAAGACTTGGCGGCATTGCTTTTTGAAAATTAGATGATATATTGACCTATCCCAATAACCCGAATTTACGGAAGGAATGAAGAAAATGTCGATGGAAAGTGCAAGAGCGTTCGTAGTGCGTTTGATGAGCGATGAAGAATTCCGCGGCAAGCTGGCGAAAGTCGCCTCGGTCGCCGAAATCGAAACCCTGGTCGCCGAATACAGTTTCAGCAAAGAGGAACTGGAAAAAATCGTCGGAGAATTCATGGGTCACAAGCTGGCCGAAGGCGAGCTGGAAAAACTCGTCGGCGAAGCTTTCGAAGGCATGGAAACCGGTGCCGATTCGGTAAAAATCATCTCCGGCTGGCTCAATCAGAAATAAATATCCCGGCCGCGGATCTCTTTCTGGAGGATTCGCATCATGAAAATATTCTGCAATCAGCTGATATCGGGAATTTGTCTGGCGGCTCTCCTGGGCTTCACAGGCTGCGGCGACAATCCTCCGGAACAGAAGAAAAAACCGGAACCGGAAAAGAAAAAAGCCGCCGCACCCGCACCCCAAAAGAAAAAAGCCGTCGTCAAGACTTTCGCAGATTCCGAGGAAGGTTCATTTAAGGTCCGTTATTCCAGCGATGAACAGGCGAAGAAAAAACCTGAAGTCCGGGATTCCCAGGACAACGTCAATATTCTGCAAAAAGGTGCACCCGGTGCCAGCGCTGAGCAGGTAAAGATTTCCAAAAAAGAACAGGCACAGCGTGACGCCTTCCGCACCAAGCGGCCCGCAGGCTCATTTGCAGCGGCATTGGAACCGATCAACATCGGCAAGGTCATCCGCTGGTCGCCCCAATGGCACAGCGAAATCGCCTCCGGTGTCCGGCTGCCCGCTGTGGCGATCAGTCCCGATCGGACGGTCATCATTATCGCCGAGACCCTGGGCGAAGCGCAGGGACCGTTCGGTACCCGGCTGGTCTTCCTGGATACCTGTTCCTGGACCATCACGGCGGTTCATCATCTGTGGAAAAAAGATGTCCGTTTCATTGCCGCCGCGCCCGATCATACGCTGGTGCTGGCAGCCCGCGGGCAGGAAGCGTTCAAGAGTTCCGACGAGCTCATTCTGCTGGATCCGAGAAACGGCCGGGAGAAACAGGTCCTGCCGCTGCCGGGCGTCCGGAGAGTTTATATCGATCCGGACGGCCGTCTCTTCGCCGTCTTTGCACGTGAATCCGAAAAAAGCAACCGGATCGAAATTTACGAGTCGTTTCTGAAAAACGGCAGCCGGGAGATGAAAGAGCTCAAGAGCTCCAATCATTCGCCGGTGCTTGCCTTTTCCAGGGACGGTTCGCAGTTTGCCGCAGCCGGCGATCATTCCGTGGAACTCTTCCGGGTATCTGACCTGCGTCTGCTCGAAAGCACGCCGCTGCCGGAGGGATTCACCACGGCCGATCTGCTGATCGCCGGCAACACGGTGATCGCCGCGCCGGAAAGCCGTCTCCAGCGACCCGCGGTGGCATTCCGCAGCAGCTGGCATCAGGAATTCGGCGAAAATTCCTACGGCATGCTGGTGCCGCAGCCGGACGATCCGGAACATTTTTTCGGTGCGGTCATGAGCCGCAAAGGACGGATCTCACGGATCATCCTTTCCACTTTGAAAGAACAATCGGGCGTCAATCCGGAAGACGGACGGCCGCGTACGGTCGGCGATCCGAAAGCTGTTTTTGCCTTCCCGAAGCTCAAAGTGACCGCCGTGCTGGATGAGAAGGGCTGTTTCTATCTGCTCTATCTGGATGCCGCCGGCAAACGCTGGCAGAAAGAGATCCTGATCAAATCCACCGCCGCCAAATAAGCGGGCGGACGGGGGAAAAACGGATCTGATCCGAAAGACCGGTCACTTTCTGGTAACGGTCAGTCGGCAGTTTTCCGCCATCAGGGTGATTTTACCAGTGACCTGATAAAAATCCCCGTGCTCATCGGCGAACTGCAGAAATTCTTCCGGATAGGTGAATTCGACCACGGCGGTTTCGCCCGGTTCCAGTTTCACCCGGACCGATCCCGCGAACTGTTTCAGCGGTTCCCAGTCCGGACCGTCCTCATGCCGGAAGAAAAACGGCACTGCGGTTTCGCCCGCGAGCCTGCCCGCATTCCGGACCCGGATCCGGCAGGGGATCCCGCTACGGGCCGAATGATGCGGCTCCGCTTCCAGACCGCTGTATTCGAAAACCGTGTAACTCAGTCCGTATCCGAAAGGATAAAGGATATTGCCGCGGCAGTAACGGTAGGTCCGTCCCTGCATGGTATAATTATCAAACGGCGGGAGCAGTTCGGTGGAACGGTAGAAGGTGACCGGAAGACGGCCCGAGGGATTGACCTTCCCCGTCAGGATATCAGCCGCAACGCGTCCGCCATCGGGCCCCGGATAGAAGATCTGCAGGACCGCATTGGCCGAGTTTTCCGGGATCACCATCGCACTGCCGGAACAGTTGAGCAGGACGATCGGCTTTCCGGCGGAACGTATCTGCTCGAGCAGCTGTTTCTGAGGTGCGGGATATTCCAGCTGAAGTTTGTCGCCGGCACTTCCTTCGGTTCCGGCTCCGCCGATCTCCCCTTCGAAAACCGGAGTCAATCCGAGGCATATAACGACCAGATCGGCCTGCTCCGCGGCAACCAGAGCTTCGGCCAGACGATCCCCGTTGCGGGCGCACAGTTCGGTTTTCGGATCGTGGATCTCGCAGCCCCGCGCGTAAATTACGTTATCCTCGCCGAAAGCGTCCAGCAGCCCGTCCAGGATCGTGGTGTATCTCGTGGCAGACCCGGCATAATTTCCCCGCAGGACTTCCCGGTCGTCGGCCGTCGGCCCGATGACGGCGACCTTGCGGAAGGATCCGGGACGGAGCGGGAGCAATCCGTCGTTTTTCAGCAGGACCATGCTGCGTTCGGCTATGGAGCGGGAAAGTTCGCGGTTTTCGCGGCATTCCAGCCGGGAGTAATCGGGCAGTTCCTGCGGATCGAACAGCCCGAGCTGGAATTTCAGGGTCAGCTGATTGAGGACGGCGCGGTCGATATCTTCAGCCTTGAGCAAACCGCGGTGGAAAGCTTCCCGGAAATACTGTTTTACCTCCTCGAACATTTCGCAGCAGACATCCACCCCGGAAGAGATCTCCAGCGCCAGCGCTTCGGGATAATCGCGGCAGATCTCGAAATGGTCGACCAGGTTCGCCGCGGTTCCGACGTCCGTGACCATAACGCCGGAAAAACCCCATTGTTCCCGGACGGTTTCGCCGAGTATCGTGCGGTTTACCGACATGGGTGTCCCGTTGAGAGCGTTGTAAGCGGTCATGATGCTTTTCGCCGGATGGTGTTTCAGGCAGAAACGAAAGGCAAAAAGATAAGTCTGGGCGAGATCGCGGGCGGACACCGCGGAATTGAAATGGGAGCGCACGCGTTCCGGACCGGAATGAGCGGCAAAATGCTTGAGCGTGGCGCTGCAGTGCAGATGCTCGGGGTCATCGCCCTGAACGCCGCGGACATACGCAGATCCCATGAGCGAGGTCAGCACGGGACACTCCCCGTAAGTCTCATGTCCCCTGCCCCAGCGCGGATCGCGGAAGATATTGATGTTCGGGGAATACATGTTCAAGCCGCAGTAAATATCCCGTTGGCCGTGCCGTGAATAATGCTGATATTTGATCCAGGCTTCTTCGCGGATGACTTTGCCCATCTTTTCGGCATATTCCGGGGTAAAAGTCGCCGCCAGGGCGATTGCCTGCGGAAACATGGTGGCCTTGCCGTTGCGGGCGACTCCATGCAGGGCTTCGTTCCACCAGTGATATTCCGGAATGCCCAGCCGGGGAACAGCCTCATTATTCATATTCAGCATTCCGAGTTTTTCATCGAGCGTGAGACGGCTCAGCAGGTCTTGCGCACGCTCGTTCGCAGCAAGTTCGGGATTTTGAAACGGCAGCATGGTTATCTTTCTCCTTCAGGTTGTTACTTTTTTCACGTCCGGCTTCCGGAATTTTTCCGGAGTCGTGCCGGTCCGCTGCCGGATCATCCGGCAGAGATAAGCGGAATTGGACAGGCCGCATTCCTGAGCAATCTCTTTGAGCTGCAGACTGGTTTCCCTCAGCAGCCGGACGGCTTTTTCATAACGGATCTCCATCAGCCAGCGGCGGGGCGTCACTCCGTCGGTCGCGGCCTTGAACTGGCGGGTGAACGTGGTCCGGTGCATGCCGAGTTCCGCGGCGAAGTTTTCCGCGGTGAAACCCGGATCCGCAATCCGTTCTTCCGCTTTCCGGAAAAAATACCGGACGGGATCGGCTGCAGGACTGGACTCGGGACGCCCCGCCAGCGCCAGAATTTCTGCAGCCACGGAGAGTGCGTGACGCTGGGCATACGGGGTGCGCGATTTCAGCAGCATCTCCAGCTCCAGAAAAAGTTTCACCGGACAGGGCCCGGCCGACCTCGCTTCCTGCTCGTAGCCGTAATACCGCATGAACGGATCCGCCAGCGGACCGTCCATCGTGAACCAGCGGTAATTCCAGACCTTTCCGACTGTCCGGTGCCGATGTTCGTCGCCGGGCAGATGATAAAAGAAATCGCCGGCATGCACAGTGATCTTCCTTGAACCGAGCGTGATTTCGCCGGTGCCCTCTTCGGTCCAGAAAATCTGCACAAAAGGCTTCCGTCCCGGCGGGAAATATTCGCCCCAGTCGTGCATGCTTTCGTTCGCACCGGCGGACCGGACATGCAGCGGGAGCCGGAACTCGGGCAGCCGGCTCGGATCCGGACGGCTGATGATCTTGATCTTTCCCATGCTGGGTTCTCCTGTTTCAAAATTGCAATAAATACATCATTTTTACTATTTGAAATGTAATATTAGCATGTTATTTTAATATTGCAAGGGAAAAATCCAACCAAAATACAGGAGATGATAAAAAAATGAAACGTTCCGAAGAAGTCCGCCGCATCCTCAGCCTCACCACCGAAGAAGTGCTCAAGGAAGCCCATGGCCAGCTGAAACTGTTCCCGACCCTGGACGAGGTCTATGATTTTCTGGCCGAGGAAATGGTCAACGAATTCGCCAAAGCCGCGGCCGGCGATCATATCGTATCCTTCATCATGCCGGTCGGCCCGACCCAGCCCTACCGCATCATGGCCGAAAAGATCAACTACCGCAGCCTCAATCTGAAAAACGTCCGGTTCTTCTTCATGGACGAATATGTGGACGATGAAAAAGACGAGCTGATCCCGATGACCAGTCCGCTGAGTTTCCGCGGCCAGATCGGCCCGCTGCTCTTCAACCGGATCCGTCCGGAACTGATGATGCCGCAGAACCAGATCATCTTCCCGACCCCGGAAAACATCAAAGACCTGCCGAAAATGATCGAAGACGCCGGCGGCATCGAAGTGTGCTACGGCGGGATCGGGATCCACGGCCACGTGGCGTTCAACGAACCCGGTCCGGGCGTGAAAGATTCGAATCCGCGCATCCTCGAGATCAACGAATTCACGCGCACGATCGACTCCACGCGCCACAGCGGCGTCGGCGGCAATCTGGAAAACTTCCCGCGCCGCGCCATCACCATGGGTATGAAACAGTGTCTCGAAGCCCGGCGCATGCTGCTGATGACCCGCAATGAGACCCCGACCTTCCTGTGGGCGAACACTATCCTGCGCATCGCGGCGCTCGGCCAGCCCGGCGACGATTACCCGGTCACCCACGCCCGCAATCACAAGAACCTGCTGATCGTTTCCGATTACGCCAGCTGCGCCCGCCCGAAATTCAACATCTGAACGGGAGCCGGAGATGAAATTCATCGACGCACACGCGCATTTGTGTCATGACGCCAAGGGGATCGACGCCATCGTCGAATCCGGCGTGTTCGAACAGATCTGGCTCATGGATCTCTCCGGAGTCGGCGCGCTCGGCAGCACGCAGTTCGCCACGCAGCAGGAGGTACTGGACACCGTCAAACGCTACAACGGGTTCTTCCTCGCTTTCGGTTTTCTCGACCTCGATCATGCCGTTCCGGATGACATCGACCGGCTCCGCGATCTGGGGTTCGTGGGACTGAAGCCGTATAAACAGTTCAAGCCGTATTCCGATCCGGCGTATTATCCGCTGTATGAGCGGGCGCAGAAGCTGGATATGACCATGCTGTTCCACACAGGACTGATCGCCCAGGCGAAGCCTTACGACGGCAAATACACGCACGCGTTCGGTCCGGAAAACATGCGTCCGATCCAGCTGGCGGCGATCGCCGAAGCATTCCCCGATCTGCAGATCATCGGCGGACATCAAGGCTGGCCGTGGATGGAGGAAATGGAGCACAATCTCTATTATTACCGGAACATCACCGGCGATATCAGCGGATATCTGCGTTCCGTGCCGAAACTCAACGAGATCCTGGACCGCCGCGCCCATGACGGAACCGACCGCTATTTCAACGAGAAACTGCATTTCGCCACCGATGAGTTCTACGGCGATGAAAAATCCAATGCCCGCGCCCTGCGGCTGGCAAAATTCTGGGAATCGTATTTCGAATTCGTCGGAGGATTGTATTACCGCTGGGGCCGCCCGGAGGAACAGGAAAAATTCTTCCGCGGCAATGCGATCGAAATCAGAAAGAAATTTCCGAAATAACGCTTCAATCAAAAGGGAGATGGGTCATCATGAAAAAAATCGCTCTGCTGCTCGGCTGCGGACTGTTCACAACGGCAGTCTCCGCGGGGACGATCAAAATCGCATCAGATGCTTCGGATGCGGAAAAATATGCCGGCGGCGAATTGGCCGTCTATTATAAAAAAATAACCGGCAAAAGCATCTATGACAAGAAGAACCCGCTGACCGTCTACCTTGGGAAAGCCGCCAGAGAAGCCAAATGGTTCACCCCGAAGGAAGGGAAAAAGGAACAGTGGTTCATCGAAAGCCAAGGTGATGAACTGGTGATCACCGGCGATATCCGCGGCACCGTGTGGGGCGTCTATGAATTTCTGGAAAAATACATGGGCTGCGCTTTTCTGGCGCCGGATACCGAGATC
>JAZUCR010000062.1:0-11248 GCA_045639225.1 Victivallales bacterium | reverse complement strand
AATGTGGCGCTGACCGGCGAAGGCTGCATCGACGGCAACGGCCGCGCGTTCTTTTCCACCACCCCGCGGTTCACCGGTCTGATCTGCTGGAAGGACGGCGGATGCAATGCCAAAGACTATGAACATTGCGGCCGTCCCGGTCAGGAGATCGTCTTCATCGAAAGCCGGAACATCCGCGTGCGCGACGTCCAGCTGCGCGACATGACCTGCTGGTCCTGTTTCCTCTACGGCTGCGAGAATATCCAGATCTCCGGACTGAAAGTCGACAACGGCATCAGGAATCTCAATACGGACGGAATCGACATCGACAGCTGCCGGAACGTCACGGTCAGCAACTGCATCATCCGGACCGGCGACGATGCGATCGCGGTGCGCGGCGCACCGGGCCACCTCAAAGACAAGAGCCGGATCTGCGAGAACGTCACGATCCAGAACTGCGTGTTTTACGTTTCCGCCGACGGCATCCGGGTCGGCGTCGGCAACGGCACGATCCGGAACGTGCTGATCTCGAACATCGTGATCGAACACGCCGGACGCGGTCTCCATCTGCAGAACTGCTACGGCAAGGTCTCCACCGGAGTCAATATTTCCGACGTGATCTTCAGCAATATCATCATCCGGCAGACCACCAATCCGATCATGGTCGCCGCCGGCACCGAAAACTCACTGGCCTGCCTGAAAAACATTTCGTTCCGGGACATCAACATTTCCTCGCCGGGCAGTGTGATCGTGGCCGGCGCCGGCAGGACCCGGATCGAAAACGTCTCGTTCTCCGACGTGTTTTTCCAGCTGGAAGATTCGGACGGGGATCTGGAAGACCGGGAAGGCGGCGGCCTGCATACGGAAAACGCGGTCTTCCGGGCCGAATTCGCGCACGACATCCGGCTGACGAATTTCCGGTTCACCGGCAAAACCGCCAGGAAAGCGGTTTCGGTGCATGAGGTGACCGGACTTCAGGGCGAACCGGTCAAGGCCGACTGACACATGATCGTTCAGGATGGGGCCATGGACACGCTGACGCAGCATGAGACTTGATCCGGAGAACTGTTGTGAATAGGTTTAATGGGTTTTATGGGTTCAATAGGATACTCGGCAGTGACGGATTTCCGGTAGAGGGAAAGCTTAGTTCGAAGTCACGGGATCGGCAGTCGGCCATCCCACGCGTAGTGCGTTCTCACCCATCTCACCCATCTCACCCATCTCACCCATGTTCTCGCTGCACCGGTCGACTCAGTTTTTTCAAATCCGCCCCTTGCATTCTTGAAAAATTATGCTAAATTAAAACCAATGGGTTGGTTTTATTTTCATTGACGAGGTGGAAAATGAGTATTGGAATGAAATTGGACTCGGTGGAAAAACTGGAAGCGCTGCTTTCCGAACCGGGTGCGGAGCTGGTGGAACTGATGAAACGTCTCGACGGCGACATCATGATCCTCGGGATCGGCGGCAAGATCGGTGTCAGCCTCGGACTGCAGGCGATGGAAGCGATCCGTCAGGCGAAAGTCAGGAAAACCGTTTACGGAGTTTCCCGGTTCTCGAATGCGGCGGAACGCGCCAAGCTGGAAAAGGCAGGGCTCAAAACGATCGTATGCGATCTGATGGACCGCGGACAGGTCGAACAGCTGCCGCAGGTGCGCAATGTCATCTTCATGGCGGGGCGGAAATTCGGCACGCAGGGCAGTGAAGCGCAGACCTGGGCGATGAACGTGCTCGCGCCCGCGCTGACCGCGGAACATTTCAAAGCGAGCCGGATCGTGGCGTTTTCCACGGGCTGCGTCTATCCCCTCCGCTCGGTGCAGCAGGGCGGCTGCACGGAAGAGGTCGCGCCCGCACCCGTCGGCGAATACTCCGAGTCCTGCCTTGGCCGCGAACGCGTTTTTCAATATTATTCGCAGAAATACGGCACGGAACTGCTGCTGTTCCGGCTGAACTATTCGGTCGATCTGCGCTACGGCGTGCTGAACGATATCGGCAGGGCGATCTGGGAAGGGCGTCCGGTCAGCAACACGGTCGGATATTATAATGTGATCTGGCAGGGCGATGTCACCGCCAACGCGCTGCGGTCGCTGGAACTGGCAAGTCCGTCCTGCGAGATCCTGAACGTGACCGGACCGGAGACCGGCAGCGTGGAAGAGACCGCGCTGATCATGGGCAAGCTCATGGGCAAAGAGGTCCGTTTCCAGGTCGAAAAACCCGGCGAGCTCAATTACCTCAACAATGCGGGCAAGATGTTCCGGCTGTTCGGCTATCCGCGCATCAGCCTGGATGAACTGATCCGGCTGCAGGCGGAATGGATCGCCGGCGGCGGGATCACGATCGGCAAACCCACTCACTTCGAAGTCAACAACGGGAAATTCTGAATATGAAAAAAGTATGTGATATCGATCCTTCGGTGCTGGCGGCAGTGCGCCGCGGCACGGTCATTCCGGCACAGGTGCTGGCGCTCAACGCCGACCGCAGTTTCGCCCCGAAATATCAGCGGGCTTTGTGCCGTTATTTCATCGATGCTGGCGTGGGCGGCATCGCCGTGGGCGTGCATTCCACTCAGTTCGCGATCCGCGACCCCAAGATCGGCCTCTTCAAGCCGATCCTGCAGGAAACCGGAAAGTTCATCGACGAATGGTGTCAGCGGACGGGAAAGAAGGTCCTGAAGGTCGGCGGCGTTTGCGGACGCACGAAACAGGCGCTGGCCGAGGCGGAATTCGAAGCCGCCAACGGCTACGATGCCGCGCTGGTTTCGCTGGCCGCGTTCAAGAACGATCCGGTGGAAACGATCGTGGAACACTGCCGCGAAATCGCCAAAGTCATGCCGCTGATCGGATTCTATCTGCAGCCGAGCGTGGGCGGGCGGATCCTGCCGTTCGAATTCTGGCGCGAATTCGTGAAGATCGAAAACGTGCTGGCGATCAAGATGGCGCCGTTCAACCGCTACTGGACGCTGGACGTGGTCCGCGCCGTAGCGGAATCCGGACGGGACGACATCACGCTCTACACCGGCAACGATGACAATCTGCTGATCGACCTGCTGAGCGAATATCAAATCAGCGGTAAAAAACTGCGGATCAAGGGCGGTCTGCTCGGCCATTGGTCGGTGTGGACGAAGAAAGCGGTAGAACTGCTGGCCGAACTGCATGCGCTGATCGACAGCGGTGCGGCGATCCCGCCGGAATTGCTGACACGCGCGATCCGGATCACCGATTCCAATGCGGCGTTCTTCGACGCGGCGCATCAGTTCGCAGGCTGCATCCCGGGCCTGCATGAGGTGCTCCGCCGTCAGGGTCTGCTGCCCGGCATCTGGTGTCTGGATCCGAAGGAAGTCCTGTCGCCGGGCCAGGCCGAAGAGATCGACCGGGTCTACCGGGCTTATCCGGACCTCAACGACGATGCCTTTGTGGCGGCGAATCTGGACCGCTGGCTGGCGGACTGACCATGCAGGAACGGGCGCAGAAAACCCGGGCGCGGATCCTCGGCACGGCCACGCAGCTGTTCTCCGCGCGCGGACTGAACGGCGCCACAGTCGATGAGATCGCCGCGTCCGCCGGGGTCAACAAACAGCGCATCTACGCTTATTTCGGCTCCAAAAACGGCCTTTTCGAAGCGGTCCTGCGCGATGTTTTCGAGCGGGTGGAACTCTTTTCCCGCGAAACGGTGGCGAAAGCAGCCCGCTCACCCGAAAAGATGACGGAGATCATGGTTACCGGATTCCTGAAGGTCCATGCGGCGCATCCCGATCTGTGGCGGCTGCTGGCGTGGGCCAATCTCGAAGGTCCGCAATGCGCCGATGCGCTCAATCAGGCCAGGAAAAAGGAAAACGAACAGCTGCGCACGCTTTACGAGCGGAACGTCGAATCCGGACTTCTGCGTCCGGTCGGGTTCGAAACCTGGCTGTTCACGCTGCTGGCCGTGACCTGTTTCCGCTATTCGAACGAATTGACTTTGTCGCATACGCTGGGCTGGAGTCCAGCCCGTCGCGGCTTCGAAAAAAATCTCGCCCGCGAGCTGAATCAACTCTTTACCGGAAGGAAGGATTAAAAATGATCGCATTGGAAGAACTGGAACGGAAAATCGCTGAAATACTGCCGCAGGTGAAGGAATTCCGCCATGCGCTGCACCGGATCCCGGAAATGGCGGGACAGGAATTCAAAACCGCCGCACGGATCCGCGAAGCGCTCGCGCGGCTGGGATTGGATGTGCGGAAACCGTATCTGAAAACCGATGTCACGGCGATCCTGAATCGCGGCAAATCCAAAAACCTGACCCTGCGCGCCGACATCGACGCCCTGCCGGTGGAGGAACCCGAAAACGGCTGTCCTTACCGTTCAACGCATCCGGGCATGATGCACGCCTGCGGACACGACGGCCACGCCGCCATGCTTTACGGCGCGGCGCTGATCCTTTCGGAATTGCGCGACCAGGTCCCCTGCTCCGTGCGGTTCCTGTTCCAGCCCGGTGAAGAGATGGCCTGTCTCGCAAAAGACCTGATGGACAACGGTGCACTGCAGGATCCAGAACCGGATTTCATCACGGGTCTGCACAGCTGGCCGAAAGAACCGTATGGCAAAATCTGCACCAAACCGGGCACGCTGATGGCCGCCGCCGGATTCTTCCGGATCGTGCTCCACGGCAAAGGCGGTCACGGCAGTCTGCCGCACCGCGCCAACAATCCGATCGACTGTGCCGCGGACATCATGACCGCCTGCCGCACCATCGTGCCGGAAGGGTGTGTGCTGACTTTCTGCGCCTGCAATGCGGGGACCAACAACATCATCATTCCGGCGGACATGGAACTGAAAGGGACAGTCCGGTTCCTGGAGGCGGAAAAAGGCCGGAAAATGGTCGCGGACTTCGAAAAGACGGTCCGGGAGATCTGTGCCAGACGCGGCATCGGATGTGATTTCTCCTGTCCGGTCCCGTATTTGCCGGTGGTCAACCGTGCGGAGGATTATGAAAAGGTCCGGAGCATCGTCACGGAAAACTGC
Source organism: Victivallales bacterium (assembly GCA_045639225.1). GTDB lineage: Bacteria > Verrucomicrobiota > Lentisphaeria > Victivallales > UBA1829 > SIG94. The sequence goes on along the minus strand of JAZUCR010000062.1, from coordinate 6,269 downwards.
GGAGATGAAGCGTTTTTCGAATTGCCGGAACACACCATGAGCAGTGAAGATTTCAGCTGGTATCTTCAGAAATACCATGGAGTGTTCTGTCATATCGGATCGGGCGAGTCCGCGCAGCTCCATTCGCAGCAATTCGATTTCAACGACGATCTGCTGGCGGTCGGCATCCGGTATTTCGTCCTGATGGCATTCCGGATGTTTGAGTAAAACCGAAAAAACGGATCAGATTTCCTCGGTCTGCCAGTCGGCGATTTGACCGGACTTGGTGTCGAACGTGACCCCGTTCAGGAATATCTTTTTCTGCGAAAGCTCATAGTGCCGGTAATATTTCTTGTCTTTGATCTGGGAGAGGGCAGTATCGTCATGTTCCAGTTTGAATTCAAAGATGAAGACATATTTTTCCGTTTCGGCAACGGCGTCGATCCGTCCGTCGCTGGTGTGGGATTCCGCCTTGATGTAATAGCCGAGCAGACGGAACAAGGCGAAGAAAATATTCTGGAAATTGCTTTCGTTTTTGTGATGGACCTCATACGAGATCCCCGAGAAGAAAACTTCCATCGTCTTGCGGAGCTGTTTCACATCGCCGTTATCCATGGCTTCCGCCAGCTGCTCGCAGAAGGCAACTACAAAATTGTCCGTCTTGTGCGAATAGGCATTCAGCAGTGCCGTGTTGAATGAGAAACTGACTTCGCGGTTCGGAAAATCCAGCCAGTACCATGGCATGTTGAATTTTCTCACCATGGATTTGATCGTCAGATACCCGGTCTGCAGCAGCAGTGTCAACGGATCGAGATTGTCGATCTCGAATGCATTGAATGCCATGGAGGAAACCGGCCGGGACAGAATGTTGTCGAAATCAAACCGGGTCTTTTTGACCAGTTCGATCAGGAAAGACGGAGTCCCGGTGGCAAACCAATAATTGTCAAATTTGCTGCCGGCCTCGAAGAACTTCGCCAGTGAAACCGGATTGTAGACGCTCGGGGCATTCTCTTCGAACCGGTAGCCGTCATACCACGCCTTGATTTCCGGCAACAGTTCTTCTTTCGGCAGGTTCAACTGTTTCGATGCAAGTTCGATCCGGTCGGCAAAGTAAGTTTCAAATTCTTCCTGTGTATAGCCCAGCATGGCCGCGTATCTGGCATCCATGGAGATGTCGGTCAGGTTGTTCAGGTCGGAAAACAACGACACATGGCAGAATTTGCTGACGCCGGTAATGAAGGCGAAGCGCAGATATTTTTCCGTTTTTTTAATATTGCTGTAAAAGCCTTTCAGGACTTGAAGTATCTCATTTGCCAGCGGATTGACAATATTGTTCAGGATCGGCTTGTCATATTCGTCCAGCAGGATTACCACCGGGCCCTGCTTTGCGACATCCTCAATCAGATTTTCGAACCGGCTGGTGAGCAATTCGCCTTGAAGTTTCAGACCAAAAGAAGATGCTGTTTTCGTCAGCAGATCATTCAGATATTCGGACAGTTCATCCGGTGTCTTAATATTGCAATTTGCCATGTCCAAATGGATAACCGGATACGGTTTCCAGTCGTATGGCTTGTCGTGAATTGCCAGGCCGTTAAAAAGATCTTTCTTTCCTTCGAAAACGGCTTTCAGGGTGGAAAGGGTCAGCGATTTCCCGAAACGGCGCGGACGGGAAAGAAAATAGGATCCCCCGGCAGGATTTATCAGCTTCCAGATAAACTCCGTCTTGTCCACATAGAGATAGCCTTCATTGCGAAGTTTCTCAAAACTGTATACGCTGCTGGTTATGTTTTTCATGGGCTTTTTACCTTCCTGCATCCATGAAGAACTATACTCCGGATTTTGTATTTGTCAAATCATTTTCCGGGGAATGCAAATTTTTCTGTCATATCGGCTCGGGCGAGTCCGCGCAGCTCCATTCGCAGCAATGCGATTTCAACAACGATCTGCCGTTTTTCCGGATGTTTGAATGAACCTCAGCAATATCGGCTGTTACTGCTTTATGGGGACCAGCAGGATGCGGTTCAGGAAAAGCATATTTTCTTTCTCGGAACCGTCCACATAATACGGTCCCTGCGCCCGGAGCAGGCCGAATCTTACGGGAGAAATCAGTTCTTGATTGTAAAATTATCAATTAATCCACGATAAGACTTATAATATCCGACATGTCCGTCTTTGAAAAGCCAGTTCGCGCCAAGGTCATGAACATAGCCATTAATATAAGCTTTGTCTGCTGCCAAGTTCATTCCCCAATAATATATGACGCCTTGTTTTAGGCTGTCACGTGTTGTCAGAACCTTCTTGTCTGAAATGCCGCTGTCCTTCGTGTCGTAGCAATAATCCAGCTCGCCCATGATGATGTTGCCTTGAATATCTTGAAGCCGTTTGGAATCTAACGCTGGCAGATTCTTGCTGTCAACTTTACTTGCTGTTGCGGCATACGGCCGGGCAGCGTAGGCCCCATCCTCTGTAGAAGTCATGGCATAATTGGTTTGTATCAGAGGTCTTGCGGCAAGTGTCCTTCCCGCTTTTGAATAGGCATATGGGCAAATGTACAAGCCTGGCTTTTCAAAGAATGTCCAGTATACTCCCTGCGTCATATTGCCATAAACATGCGGAACCGGAGTATACCCGAAATAAATTAGAAAAGCTCCTGTAGAAGGAATGTGAGGCGGCAGATAATCTTTATAGTCACCCGCATAAGCGTGCATACTGCTTCCAATTTGTTTTAATTGACTGGCACAAAGCATGGTCGTAGCTTTCTTTTTTGCGGCATTCAATGCAGGCAAAAGCATTCCTGCGAGAATCGCGATAATCGCTATAACGACCAGGAGTTCTATCAATGTGAACTTCACCCCATGCTTAAACCCCTTGCCGGTTTTTTTCAATGTCTCGTCCCGATGTTTCATTTTTCTGTTCATGATTTTTCCTCCTATGATTGAAAAAATTAAATTCTAATCTGAGCTTTCCCCGGAAATGAATTTTATTTTGCAGCTGATCCTGACCGGCTCGGAGTTTCTCTTGATTTTGCAGGTTTCTTAATTTCGATCAGACGGAGATCATCAAAATAAACCTTGTCGCCTTTATCAAAATTCTCCAAATGGATGCGAAACCAGATCTTATTCTGATCCCGGGTAGAGATCATGATGACGAAAGTCTGCCAAACGCCGCCGGAAAGTTTCAGCCAGGTTTTCCCGCGGGTAATGTGAAATGGATAATCTTTCAGCAATCCATAGGCCATCAGATACCCTTCAGCGCTTGGTTTTGGAATGAATGCCTTGAATGAAAGCAGATATTTTGTCATCGGTTTGGCCGGGGTCTCTATATTGAAAACAATCCGGTGGGCTCTGGCTTCGACTTGAAATGATTTTTTTCCTTCCTCGGCATAATGGTCGGTTATGGACAAAGTTCCGACATTTTTTGTGAGGCGGTGGATCGAGAATTGCGTTGTGATCCCTTTTTCAGCGTTTCCGTCCGGCAGCAAATTGATTTGGGATTTCAGATCTGCCAATACCGAACAAAGTTCCCTGACCTCCGAGGATTGAGCCGGGTCGGAGGCAATTTTATTCATATGCTGTTTTACTGCTGGATCCTCGGAAAACTGCGATGCGGACAGAACATGATTGCTCAGATTCAGTTCAAATTTTCGGTCTATCGGGGATCCGCCGGCCCGTATCATGGGCTGGCTGAGATAAAAGGCCTTGATGTTGCTGTCTTTGATCAGCATGTTGCTGATCCGTCCGTATTCCTTTATGTATTCCGGTGATTGCGAGACATAATCCAGCAGTTTCAGCGCCTGCTGCGGAGTATGGATGAATCCCTGAGGGTCATAGACTCCCGCGCCGAGGAGACGCAGACGCAGGAAGGTATGGCGCCAAAGGCGCATCATCAGCTCCGCCCGCTGTTTTTCCTGCTCGGTTTCCGCCAGTGCAACGACCTGTTTCATGGCCTGGTCCGCAGACTGTATGTCTTCTTCCCGAAGAGCATAAACACAGGAAACATCGTAGTAGGTCATATAAACCGTCGGCGCACTTTTGCCCCATGGGGTTTTCAGCGCCGGCCCGGTGAAATAATCATTCCAGATTTTGTAATACGCCTTCAGATACGGCGCAGCCTTATTTCCAACGCAGCGAACATACCATTCTTCTTCCAGTTTCTTCATATCCTGTTTGCTGTTCCACAGCAGTTTTCCGATCAGGTAATGTTTCGGCCCCTCATGAGCATCATTGGTCCAGCTTTCCGCATCGTATGCCCTGCCGTTGTGTTCAAAGATGTATTTCAGCATATCCAGATGATACGGTGCATACAGCCGGGGCATTGGATAAGGATATCCCCACGAATAATCCCACACGCTGAGTATTGAAGCTTTTCGCCCCCATTCGGCGATGATCCGCTTGTGTTTTTCATGAACTTTCGGATTGACACAGGAATTGAAATCGATCGTCATATGGATAATCACATTCGGATGCAGTTTGAAGGTCGGAGGCAGATAGGTGCTGCTGTAAGCCGATGCAACAATCAGCAAATTCGGATATTTTTTGCAAATTCCGTCCGCAACCCTGTTGATGAACATGCAATAAGTTTCGGATCTGCCACGGCCGGCTCTGCGGTCTATTTTCAGACACTCGCTGCATTCACAGTAACCTTCATTATCGTTGACAGTCAACCCGACGGCTAACGTTTCCGGGTATTTCTTCATATATTCCTGCAGATTTTCCACCGCGATCTTCGCCGTTTCCGGGTTGGAATAACAAGGCTGCCAGAAATGACGCGGACGCTGCGGATTCGGCAGGGCGGTGATCTTTTTCCCGTTCAGCACCGGCATGATCGCTTTCGGCCAGGAATTGTCCTTGCCGTATTTGGACAACGGGAATGCATACTTCGTCAGCGTATGGCTGAAATATTTCGTCCCGCTGCGCAGATTCTGTTTCCACCAGGGGCCGGTCAAGCTCAAAGTCCGGCTCAGCGACCAGGAGACATCCTTCACTTCAACTGGTTTGGCGGGTATAACAAGATCTTTCAACGGGGTGTAGCTCAAGCCGCACTCTTCCGGCAGGACCCATTCCGCTTTTGCGTATTCGGTGATGATATGATTGAACGCCCATTGAACCGAAACTTCCGTCCCTTCGATTGCAAGGGTCCGGGAATCCGGAAATTTGATCGTGAAGTTATCCGCAGTCCAAAGGGAATCCAGTTTCCGCAAGGCAATCACGATCCGGTTGCCGGAAATATCTTTTCCGACCACAGGCAGCTGGGTTCCCGTGATCGTCTTCATGACATGGTTGAAATTCGACACCGATTTGACGATCTCCTGCGAAGCATTCGGTGGCAGCACTATGGAACATTTCGCTTGATTGCACTTGACCAGTGTAAAATCTGCGCCGGCAAGAGGGGCTGTCAGGAGCAAGGTCGAAACGACGACAAATGCCTTTGACTTGATCGACTTGAATCTTTCTTTTACCGTCTTCCTCATGGTTCTTTCCTTTCCTGGGATTTGTTTATATTGATGTTTTTTTACGGGTGCTTTCGCGGGGAATGAATTTCATCTTGCAGACGATCCGAACCGGCTCGGTCTTTCCGGCGATCTTGTCCAGCAGAATCTTCAAAACGGAACCCGAGAGTTCTTTCCGGTCGAAGTAAAGCGAGGAAAGCGTGACCGGGAGACATTCATCGATCCGGAGATTGTCGAATCCGATCAGGCCGAAATCCTGCGGAATGCGGATCCCTCCTGCGGCAAAAGTCCGCATCAGAATGACCGCGAGATTGTCGTCATGGGCGATGACCGAATCATATTTCCCGGGAAGAAGTTTTTCCCGGAGCAGACGGCGGCATTCCTTCTCCAGTCCGGGCACATCCCCATCGGCAGATTGGAGATAGAACACATCACCATTGGGAGAGCAGTTGCGGAAAGCATCGAGACGGCGCTGACTGCTCTGCAGAAGTTTATCGGGGACGGGAGTCCGCAGCAGCAGAGCGGTCTTGCGGTAGCCGTTCGCAGCCAGATGATCCATGGCGAGTATCATGCCGGAACGGAAATCGACGTCGACGGCGGAAACATCCGGTTCGAGTGTATCGCGGACAAAAACGATTCTGGGATCGTCCTTCAGCTGACGGTCGAGCCGGAAATCGGAATCCAGCTCGGAATAATCATGGGAGGTAATTTCAAAATAAAAAATTAAAATTACTTGAAAAAAGTCAGCTGAAAGTTCATTTTACGCCAGACCAAAGGAGTAACATGAACAATCAACTGATTCATTACATTAGCATCGAACCGGACTTTTTTCAAGAGTTGG
>JAZUCR010000061.1:0-2914 GCA_045639225.1 Victivallales bacterium | reverse complement strand
GGGGGAACCCCGCCCCGCGTTCGGGGGGACATCGTTCCGGGGGCCGTTCCGGGGGCAGACCGTCCGCACGCCGCCGCTGACGGAGCCGACATGGGAAAGCAGCTGGAAATCACGCTGGTGCTGGACCGTCTGCGCAGCGCTTTCAATACCGGCAACATCTTCCGTCTGGCGGATGCGGTCGGGGTGAAGGAAGTGATCTGCTGCGGATATACCCCGGCGCCGCCGCATCCGAGGCTGGAAAAGACCGCCATGGGTGCGGACCGCTGGGTGAAAAGCCGCAGTGTGGACGATACGCTGGAGGCGGTGCGTCAGTTGAAAAAAGAAGGAGTTGCAGTCGTGGCGGTGGAGACCGCGGAACATTCGAAATATGTGTGGGATTATCCCTTCCGCTTCCCGCTGGCGCTGGTGCTGGGCAATGAAGCGCTGGGGATCGATCCGCGGGTGCTGGAACAATGCGACGGGGTGGTCTCTCTGCCGATGGCGGGGGCCAAGACCTCGGTCAATGTGGGCAACTGCGCCGCCGCGGTGCTGTATGCCATTCTCGGGAAATATCAATACGGGGCAGAAAGATGAACAGGAAAATCGCTCTTTACGGAAAGAAATCGGAACTGCTGGAAAAGCTCTTGAAGGATCGCGGATTCTCGCTGATCCGGCCGGAAGACGATCCGGACGCGCTGATTCTGTGCTACGGCGGCGACGGCGCGATGCTCGGTGCGGAACTGCGTTATCCGGACCGTCTCAAAATGCCGGTTCGGGATTACGAGACCGCTCCGCATTGTCCGAAACATCCGCTGGAATCGCAGCTCGACGCCATGATGAACGGTCAGCTCCGCACCACCTCGCTGATGAAGCTGCAGGGCACGATCGGTTCCACCACCCGTTTCGCCGTGAATGATGTCTTTATCCATAACACCAACAATGTGAGCGCGCTGCGGTATCAGGTGAAGATCGACGATGATCTTTACGCCCGCGAAGTGGTCGGCGATGGGGTAGGGGTGTCCACCGTGCATGGCAGCACCGCCTATTACCGCAGCATTACCCACGGGAGTTTCCGGGTCGGGATCGGGATCGCCTTCAGCAACAGCACCGAACTGCTGAACCATCTGGTCCTGCAGGAGGATTCCGTGATCAAGGTCCGCATCCTGCGCGGTCCCTCCGAGCTGGTGTTCGACAATTCCCCGGAAGTGATCCCGCTCAAGGAAGGCGATATCGTGACCATCCGGAAATCGGACCATGTGGCGCGGATGCTCGGTCTCGATGTTTTCATGTGTCCGGAATGCCGCCGGATCCGCCGCGAACAGCGCTCCGCCGGGTATGAGGATTCGCCGTTATGAAGATCCTGATCAACGCCGGGCCCACCCGGGAAAGCATCGATCCGGTGCGGTTCATTACCAACCATTCCACCGGAAAAATGGGCTATGCGCTCGCCGCTGCGGCTGTCAAGGCCGGCCATGAAGTCACGCTGGTTTCCGGACCGGTCGCGCTGACGCCGCCCGCCGGTTTGAAACAGCTGATCCGGATCGTGACTGCCGCCGAGATGGCCGAGGCCATGAAAAAGGCTTTCCCGGATGCCGCGCTGACCATTCTTTGCGCCGCAGTGGCCGATTACCGGCCGAAATATTATTCCGCCTCCAAATTGAAAAAGCAGGAGGGCGGGATGCTGCTGGAACTCGAACGGACGGAAGATATCGCTTTGACGCTCGGTAAGCTGAAAAAGCCCGGCCAGCTCCTGACCGGTTTCGCCGCCGAGACCGACGATGTGGAACAGAATGCCCGGAAGAAACTGACCGGAAAAAATTTCGACTGGATCGCCGCCAACCGCGTCGGCATCCCCGGCAGCGGCTTCGGTTCCGATACCAATACCGTGAAATTATACGCCGCCGACGGCTCCATGACCGACCTCGGGACCGGTCTTAAAACCGAACTGGCCGACCGGCTGATCCGGATCTTTACCGCCGGAAAATAAGAGAGAGGTTGTCTGCTGATGAATACCGGAAATGAAAATTGCGAACTGCGAAAAAAACTGCTGAAATCCTGTCACCGTGTGGTGGTCAAGGCCGGAACCAGGCTCCTGACCGATCCCAAGCTCCTGCCGCATATCGTGCAGCAGATCAAGGAACTGCGCGATGCGGGGAAACAGGTCATCCTGGTCTCTTCCGGCGCCGTCGGCACCGGCATGAAAAGCCTCGGCCTCAAAAAACGTCCCCGTAAGCTTTCGCAGGTCCAGGCCCTTGCCGCCCTCGGACAGGTCAAACTGATGTCGCAATATGAAGCCGAATGCGAAAAGCTCGGGTTCCGCGCCGCGCAGATCCTGCTCACTGCCGAAGACCTTCGTTCCCGCGAACGCCACTTGAACGCGCTCAACTGCATCGAGACCCTGCTTTCCGATGACGTTCTGCCGATCATCAACGAACACGACCCGGTGTCCGTGGACGAACTCAAATTCGGCGACAATGACATCCTCGCCTCTCTGCTGGCGTCGATGACCCGTGCCGACCTGACCATCATCCTGACTACGGTGGACGGATTGAAGAAACCCAATCCGGACGGCACGCTCGGCGACCGCATCTCCGTGGTGCGCGGCATCACCGACAGCCAGCGCGACATGGCCAAAGGCACGGACGACGGCAACATGTCCATAGGCGGCATGGCTTCCAAACTCAAAGCCGCCGACACGCTCAATTCTGCCGGGGAAGCGCTCTGGCTCGCTTCGGGCAAGGAGACCGATATCCTAGACCGGATTTTCCGCGGCGAGGATGTCGGCACGCTGTTCCTGCCCGGCAGTTCCGCCAAGAAGAAAATGGAATCGCGCAAACGCTGGCTGTCCTCCTTCTCGAAGGCACACGGCCGGATCATGATCGACGACGGAGCGGTCGCCGCTCTGCGCAAACGCGGCTCCAGCCTGCTGCCTTCC
>JAZUCR010000060.1:0-3769 GCA_045639225.1 Victivallales bacterium | reverse complement strand
TATCCTCTTTTCCATCTTTTTCCGGTGTTTACAGCGGTCTTGAAACACACGTTCCCATCCCGAACACGATTGTTAAGAGGACCCGCGACGATGATACTGCACATCAGAGTGTGGGAAAGTAGTTCGACGCCGGATTTTTTTGTACCTGAAGTTTGGTCCTGAAACCGAATACTGGGAATACTGGGAATACTGGGAATACTGGGAATACTGGGAATACTGGGAATACTGGGAATGCCGACTGTTATCAGCCGTTATGCGGTTCTTTGATGATCGTGAACCGTTCGTCTTTCAAGATTTGGACCAAGTCATCCATGTTCTGAATTTTGTCATCCGTGACGATTGCGCTGGTTCCGACATCTTCAATTCTATGACAATCGGATCCGGCAATTTTGTGCAGCCCGTATTTTTCGGCCCACGCAAGGGCAATATCATTGCGGCTGTCGTGCCGCGGATGCGTGTTCTGCACCTCGATACCGAAAAGAACATCCGGATTGATCACTGTCATTCCATTACGGAAGGGATGCGCCTGATACAGCAGGAATCCATTCTGCCGCGCCGCCTCGCTGAACGCCTTTACGCCGTTGGTAAAAATTGAGGAATAGTTGCGGGTGAATTCTTCCGTCATGCCGTAAACGAGGTAGTCATTGGCGTTTTCATCGAAGCGCAATTCATATGCCCCCAGCACGAGAAGATCATACTTTTTGCCGATTTCCCTGGCCCGCCGGATCATGTCGTGGTAGTCCTGATGATAGTTTTTTCCCCCGATTTCAGCATAATAGCGTGCCGAAATGCTGTTGAAGTGATTCGTCAGGACGAGGACATCATATTTTTTTTCACTGTACAGCGGAATAAGTTCTTCGATTTTCAGTTTTCCACAGTTGGAGAACCCTGTGGAATGGGCATGCAGTTCAATTTTCATAAATCAAAATCTCAATAATCCCGTCCGGGATGGTTCACACTTACTTGAGCAGCAGTTTCTGCATATCATCCATCTGTTCTTCGATCGAAGTCACCAGCTTGAGCTGGGAACGGCAGCGGTCGAGGTTTTGTTCCGGCCGTTTGATTTTGAAATAGGTATCGCCGCTGAGATAATCTGTCAGAAAACGTGTCCCGATTTCCAGCGTAATGATTTTTCCCGCCAGAGCCAGGTTTTCTTTTTCCGCAGGAGTCATAAAGCAGTTGGCTGCGGCGCAGAACCCTTTGAACAAAGCTTCATACATATCAAACTGCATATAGACTTTGCGCAAATTGACTTCATCTTCGTCTGCCGGGCTGGTACAGGTACGGACCATGTCACCGAAATCGTAAAGAGACAGTCCGGGCATGACAGTATCGAGGTCAATGACAGCTACGCCTTCACCAGTCAAGTCGTCGATCAGAACATTGTTGCATTTTGTATCATTGTGGGTGATGCGTTCAGGTATATCACCGCTGGCATTCAGTTTTATCAAGGTCCCAGCCTCTTCTTTACGGCTGAGAATGAAATCAATTTCTTTTTGAACTTTAGCGGCTCTGCCAACAGGATCTTTTGCAATGGCCTGTTCAAGCTGTTCTATTCTTTTGGGCGTATTATGGAAATCTGGAATAGTCTCGTGCAGACGCCCCGGCAGATCGGTCAGCTGCTGCTGAAATTCGCCAAATGCCTTGGCGATGCCGAATGCCTGCTCCGGAGATTCCAGCACATCGAAAGCGCGGGCTCGTTCTACGTAGACATAGGCTCGCCAGTATTTCCCGTTGTCATCTATGACATACGGCAGATTATCCGGCGTGCGAAGCAGGCGAACGGTCCTTTTTTTCATCTCCATGTGGGACTGCCTGATTTTTTGGAGGACATGTTTGGTAACCCGGTCGATGTTTTCCATGACTTTCAGCGGTTCTTTGAAGACATCGGAATTGATGCGCTGCAGAGTATAATTGAGGCGAACTCCGCCTTGGTCGAAAGTGACCAGATAAGTATCATTGACATGACCGTTTCCGAACGGTACACCCAAAAGGAAATCACCATAGACGGTGAATTGACTCATCAGTTTGCGTAATTTTTGCTGCGTTCCAGGCATTTTTTACCTCATGCTCTGCTTCTCTGTTTTTACTGCCGCAGTTCAAAACCTTTCGAGCTGCTTAAATACTCTAATATAGCTCATCTCATATTCATTTTCAAATACACAACACTGTTATTTAAGGGAAAATAACCGAAAAAGAATGATGAAAAAAGAATCGGTCCGAATTACTCCGGCTGCTGCTGGCTCAAACAATGCAGAGCTCCGCCTTCCAGTAAAATATCGAAACAATCAATCGGGATGATTTCTCGGTCGGGAAAGGCTTGATGAAGGAGATGCATCGCGGCATCCGCAGATTTATCCTGCCGATACGTTGGAAACAGAACTGCACCGTTAATGACCAGATAATTGGTATACGTTGCGGGCAGAATATCAGTCCTCCAGCGGTCCGGATAGACCGGATCCGGCATTGGCAGCGGAATGACTTCGATTTTTTCTCCATCGGCATTACGCATTTTCTGCAGTGCCTTGAAATTGTTTTCAATTGCTTCGAATCCAGGGTGATCCTGTTTGACTTTTGCTGCCAGAACCGTATTGGCATTGACAAAACGGGCGAGCGTGTCGATATGCCCGTCGGTATCATCGCCAGGCAGACCGCTGTCCAGCCAGAGGATTTTTCGCATTCCGAGGGCATTGCAAAGGATCTGCTGCGCTTTTTCTTCGGTCATATCGGCATTCCGGTTGGGATTGAGCATTACGGACCGCGTGGTAAGCAGCGTTCCCCCGCCGTTGGTTTCCAGCGCACCGCCTTCGCAGACAAACGGCACCTCGAACCTGCGGCAATGGAGGCAACGGGCGATTTTCGATGGCACTGCATCGTCCAGATCCCAGGAAAATTTACCTCCCCAGGCATTATATTGAAAATCGGCCATGGCGATCTTGCCGGTCTGGTAATTTTTCAGGAAAATTGGACCATGATCGCGGCACCAGGCATCGTTGGTTTCGATATCGAAAAATTCCACCTGTTCCAGCCTGGCTCCATGATCTGCCAGCAGTTCCGCGATCCGCTCGTTATGCTTCGATTTGACCACGATCCGAAGCCGCTCATGCCGGCTGATTGCGGCGGCAAAATCCGAATACGCCGATTCCATGGCATCGAAACATCCTGTCCAAGTTTCGGGATTGACCGGCCAGCTCAAATAAACGCAGCTTTGTTTACACCATTCGGCGGGGAAAGTGTAACCCAGTTCGCGCGGCGACTTGCCGGGCGGGAATAAGGAATCAGTCATTGAAACGCCTCATGAGATCGGAATAAGAATCGATCCTGCGGTCGCGGAAGAACGGCCACATGCGGCGGTGTTCCTCCATGGCTGCCAGATCGCAGTCGGCATAGAGGATCTGTTCCTGAGCGCGGTCGCCGATCACCTGGTGATTGCCGTAGAAATCGGCCACGAAAGAGGAGCCCCAGAACTTGGTATCGTGCTCGATCCCGACCCGGTTGACCGCAGCCCAGTAACATCCGTTGGCCACGGCATGACCGCGCTGGACATTGAGCCAGGCGTCCCGCTGCTTGTCGCCGAGCGATTCCGGTTCGGAAGCAATGCCGCCGATCGCGGTCGGCACGAAAATGATCTGCGCCCCTGCCAACGCGGTCAGTCTGGCGGCTTCCGGATACCATTGATCCCAGCAGACCAGCACACCGATCTCAGCATAACGGGTATGAAATGACCGATAGGGCAGGTCGCCAGGGGCGAAATAGAATTTTTCTTCGA
>JAZUCR010000059.1:0-1667 GCA_045639225.1 Victivallales bacterium | reverse complement strand
TCATATCTGCTTTTCCGTCTCCTTCCGCCGGGCAGTTGACACATCCCGCAAGTCCCGTCACTCCGAGAATGGCGAACATGGCGGCAAAAATTGTTCTTTTTTTCATCTTCGGCCTCAGCAGGTCTTTCCGGCTTCGTATGCTTCCTTGAAGACCGGCAGATCACGGACTTCGCCTTTTTCGTAAGCGCCCGTTCCGTAAAGAACGCCTCGCTCGATGGAGCCCTCCATGCAGTCGCGCATGAAACCGCGCAAGCCTTCCAGCGTCGCGGACATCATGTCCTTATTCGTATCGGCCGCCGTGATGATGTGCCAGAACTCCGTGCCCTTGAAGCGGCCGAAGTCGCTCCAGCGGGAAACGCCCCGGTCGATCAGCGCCTTGAGCTGGGCGTCCATCGAGTAGAAATAGACCGGTGTCGCCAGCACGATCACGTCGGCGGAGAGCATCTTCTCCACCAGTTCGTTGGCATCGTCGTTCTGGACGCATTTGTTGAGTTTCTGACAGGCGTAGCAGCCGGTGCAATAGCCGACTTTCTTTTCGGCGAGCCGGATCTTCTCCACCTCGTGTCCGGCTTCGATTGCACCTTTGGCAAATTCATCGCAGAGCAGATCGGAATTGCCTCCCTTGCGGGGGGACGCGGAAATAATCAGGACTTTTTTCATGGTATGACTCCTCTGTCATTTATGGTTTTCTGTTTTAACAGATTCAAATTTCACCGTGATTTCCCGATCCCCTACAGCATCTTTCAGCCCTTTCACATCCGTGATCTTTCCGATCCGGGTGTAACTGTACGAGGTCGGAAACGATTCGTAAAACAGCACCAGCGTGGATCTGCCGTATAGCATCAGCTCTCCGCTCCGGATTTTTCCGGGACATGAGGGCGCAGCGGGGAGTTTTTCGGATAGGCCGATGTATTTTTCGTTCCCGTTCAATTCGTTCATCCGCAGTGTCAGCGGCAGTTTCTTTGCAAATTCTGCCGCCGTCCGGGTATTTTCCAAGGTTGCGGAAAATATTCTGTCCCCGATGGTGATTTTGATTTCAGGCATGGTTTTCTCCGAAGACGGCGGGTTTTCGCATTTCACCCCGGACACCGACAGGAATGCCGCGATTCCGGCAAGAATGAGACCGATTGCTCTTTTCATTTTGCGAAAACTCCATTTCGGCGAATGTTATTTTGTTCCGAGATATTTCCGGAAGAAACCGTCGATCCGATCGAAGGGGATGACCTTCATGTTGTCGTAGAGGTCGCAGTGGACCGCGCCGGGAACGATCACGAGTTCCTTGTTGTCGCCTTTCAACATCTTGAACGCCGTTTCGCCGAAGTAGCGGCTGTGCGCTTTTTCGCCGTGGACCACCATAACCGGGCTTTCGATCTCACCGGCGTAGGCGAGCAGTTTCGCATTCAGGAAGGAGAGTGCGGAAGTCTTGTTCCAGCCCCGGTTGGAGTTGAGCGAGCGGGGATGATAGCCGCGTTTGGTCTTGTAGTGATCGTAATACTCCTTGACGAACTGGGGCGCATCGGCGGGAAGCGGATCGACCACGCCGCCCGCGAGTTCGTAGTACCCAGCGGCATAATCTTTCGTGCGCTGTTCGTTCAGGGCTTTGCGGAGTTTCTGCCGGGCCTGCGGATTATTGTACGCATCATTGTAGCCGTTGGCAGTGACGCGCG
>JAZUCR010000058.1:0-7301 GCA_045639225.1 Victivallales bacterium | reverse complement strand
GATTGGTAACGGCCAGTGGCAGTGCTTTGAATTCATTTCCGGCGGCGCGAATTCGGACCTTTTCCGGCAGCGAGGCCAATTCTGCGGGAATCATCGGAATCGTCGGGTCCGTTGCGGGACTGATCTGCGTCACCGCATGCGTGCGTTTGCCCAGTTTCGCCGCTTCGATTTCTCTCCGGAAAAGTTCTGCCTGACGATAATCTTTCGCGACATCGATCAATTTCCATTGGTTAATTCGAACGGACAAATCTTTATTCGGCAGGGAATCCGCCTGTTTACAAAGTTCCGCTTTCATTTGCTCAAACCATTTTTCCGGCTGATCCAGCCAGAGTACCGCGTAATTTTTCACATCATGGAAACTGTCTCCGGCAAAGGCGTAGGAACTGGTCTCCGGAACCGTGGTGCGCGTCCGGCAGAGATTGAACGGGATGACTGTGCCCGGCGCGGGACGTTTTTTCCAGCCCAGCAGTTCATACGGAATCTTCACATCCACCGTCCAGACGTCTTTTCCTTTGGCGACTTTCGCGCTCCAGCGCTCGTAATCGCTCCGGTCAACCTCGACGCCGCTCCCGCGACCCATCCAGCGTCCGCCTCCCGCAGAAACTACGAACTGACTCAAAGCGCGGTCTTTTACTACCGGACCGAAAAAGATTTCCACGTTGTCGTCCTGCCAGACATTCCCTCCGGCCTCCGAGACGGCACTTTTCACTTTCGCCGTTTCCGGTTCATGACAACGGATGTTCAAGGTGATTTCCGTTGCTCCGGGATTCACGGTGAATTCCGTATCGGCCGATACTTTTCCGGCGGTTTTGATTCGAACGAAACCCGAGGCGGAACGTCCCGGAAGAACCGCTTTCTTCAGCGGAACGGAAAAGGCAGATGATGCGGTTTTCGCACTCCCGCCGCCGAGCAGTTCCTGTTTTTCGGTGACTTTCACCTTGTCCAGCAGAATATAACCGCCCAGTTCGGGCAGGTTTTTATAGCGTTCAGCTCCCCAGATTTCGATTCCAACCGCCGCATATTTCATATCCGGACGGGTCTGGAAAGTGCCTTTGACTACGGTCCAGTCCTGATTCGGCTTGAACACCGTATCTCCGGTAATTTTGAGCGGCTTCATGTTTTTCCAATAGTTCAAACTGGGCCATCCCCAGGCGCAAATCTTGCATTTCGCCGTACCTTTCAGCTCCATGGAAAAACTGTAGAGCGTATTCGGCTTGACCGGAAATCCGGGTTCTTTCTTATTGCCTCCGATCCGGATGGATAAGTAAAACACCTTCCCATTGGCATTCTGCGTATATTTGAGCAATTCGATTTTGAAACACCGGTTCCAAGTGCGGTCCTCGGTAATGATCTGCCGTTTGAAGACTCCGGGAGCGGCATCGTAGCGGCATTCCGCATCCAGAGGCTTGTCGAAATCCGAATTTACGATCAGATTCGGAGTCTGCGCTTCCAGCAGGGATGTGGCCAGCAGCGAAACAAAAAACATGCTTTTTTTCATAATCGGTCTCTTGTTTTTCATCAAATGTTTTGGTTCGATACAGGTAAATTACGGATAACTATACATCCATTTTCCGCTGCCGTCGCGTCCCGGTCGCCAGTAAAGCAACTGTTGACTGGGATCAATCCCGTAGTGTCCGATTCTTTTGTCGATGACTTTCACGGAACCGTCATGCAGATACGCGTTGGCTGTCAAATTTCCGTGTCGGGCATTTATCGGGTAGGTACTTTTTTTTGCGGCATCCAGCTGCAAAAATCTCGGATAAGAACCGCCGATCGCCGCAACGTCAGTTCCGGAACGCTGATATTGAGAAATTCCGTCAATGAAAACCACCGGATTATACCGTTTTCCCCCATAATTGAGCAGACGATCAATCTGCATGGTTTTCACCATTGGCGCCGTAGCGTGTTTGAACCGGTATCCGAAAATCGTGTAAGTCATTCCATAAAATGCATCACGGGGATATTGGGTTTCCGCCGGACACCTGAAGTTGGATGCGGCAGTATACTTAAAAGAAATATAGCACGCCATCCAGGATAAAGAACCGGTGATCCCCTGCACCGGATAAATCCAGTCCTGAAAATCATTGGAATAACAGGTTTTAGCCAGTCCCATCTGTTTCAAATTGGACATGCACCTGGTTGACTTTGCTTTCTCCCTGGCGGTATTTAGCGCAGGAAGCAGCATTCCGGCCAAAATGGCTATGATCGCGATCACGATGAGGAGTTCAATCAACGTGAAACAGCGTCGCACAACATCTGTTATGGTGCTTGTCTTTATGTCCTTTTTCATAATTCTTCCCTTTCCTGAATTTATGGGTCCTGTTTCATTTGCACTCATTTTCAACTGTTTCTGTTTGATATTTCAGTTGTTATACGGCAGATTAAATTTCTAAACTTCTGTCGTAAGCAACATCCGTCAGAAAAACAAAATCCTTGCTCCTTTGAATTATGCTGTTTTTACGGTTAGATACTCCTTTTTGGGGTTGTCAGTTCCTTCCTTTCAGACTCGAAAACCATATATTAATTCCGACTGTATTCGATGTGAATCACCGTATTGGCTTTCATGGTGAGGCGGAGCGATTCTGTCCGACCATGTCGCCCGTTCTCTCTTTTCCGGGCCCGGACAGCAGGTCGTCCGGATTGATGTAATTCTCATGGTCTAGATGAAATGAACATCCATCCGCAGGAATCCGGGTAAATTCATCTTCGGAAAATTCCGGAATGAATTTCCAACTTTCAAATAAATGCTGCATGGTATACTCTCCTCCATTTCCTTTCTGACGGATAATTATATTCCGTTTTTCGAATTTCGCACGGGTAAATCGTTTCGAACCGCTATGACCGGAAAAGTCTTCCCGGTACTTTCGGCCGGGAACGGGACCCGGCGTTCCGGGTATCGGGCGATCTTATTTCAGTTTCAGTGCCAACAGATTGTCAACGATGAAATCGGCAATGTTTTCGCGGTAGCGCGGCATATAGCGTCCCGCACCGGCCCAGATTTCATAATATCCGTAGTCGAATTCTTTCGGATTGATGATCGGATTCTGTTCGAATGTTTCCGGAATCGGGAAGTAGCGTCCGTTGCCGTTGGCGACGCCGACGGACATCGCATAGTCGAACGGAGATTTTTCCATCACGTCCAGACCGAGTTTGATGAAGGGTTCGCCGGGGAACGCATACAGCGCGAAATCACCCATGCGGAGGACCTGCAGATCCTTGATGACCCGGAAATCTTTGCCCTGGTCGGCCAAGATGGCCATTTCGACGTAGCGGTCGGCGGCAAAATCCCAAACGCCCCGCATCAGTTCCGCGTTTTTCCGGAGCTGCTCGGCGGTCTCGGCGTAGGTCGGGAATTCGAAGGTGTCGAACGCAGACTGGATCGGGCCGAGCTGAATTTCTTCGCCGCCGGAGGCCATTCCCGCAACCAGGTCTTCGACATAGCGGGAACCGGCATAGGCCAGATCGTATTCCCGTTCTTCCGGAGACGCGCCGGGCTTGGTCCATTTGAAATTGATGTCGCCGGCCGCACCGTAGATGAAGAACGGGATCTCGGCCAGTTTCTTTTCCCGGATCAGGCGGTTGGCTTCACCCATCCAGTCGGCGGAAACGTGTTTCTGCTGGGCATTGAACACCACGCCGTGCATGCCGTGGTTGTGGACCAGCGTCTTGACGGAACCGTCCTTGCGGACCAGCCGGATCCAGCGGATCTCGGGATCGGTCTGATCCTTTTTCGGGTCGGCGCGGTTGTAGCCAATCTTGGTGGTGATGGGGGAACGGCCGGCAAAAGCGCGGACCTCCTCCTCGTCCTTAAGCGCTTTTCTGGCGGTTTCCATTACGGTGGCGCGCCAGTGGTCGAGATATTCCTGATTCATTTCCCCCCAGCCGATCCCGAAAGACATGGCCGGACCGGAATGAGTATGGGTGGCGGCGAACATGATCCCCTGTGGCAGAATGCCCAGTTCGATGGAAAGTCTGGCGCGCAGCATGCGGGCATCGAAATCATCAGTCACCACGGCGTCGGTCGTGACGATGAGGTTCCGGCGGTCGCCGTCGGTCACGGACATGACGCGGCAATAGAGCGGGTCGCGCGTTCCGATATTCCGGCGTCCCTTGAAGGGCCCGTATCCATACAGTTCCGCAAACAGGGGAACTTTCAATGCCGTTTCGGCAACTCCGACTTTGACAGACATTTTCCCGTTCCCGCCGTTGATTGCAAGCTTTGACATTTTACCTGTTCTCCTCCCGATAATAAGAGTTTGATTTTTCGGTTTTTCCGTGTATATTATACTGCATGAATTCCGGTTTGTAAATATTTCAATCCGGCTAAAAAATATTGAAATTCAGTTTTTTCAGGAGTTCGGCGATGGATGCAGCGGAAAAAATTTTGCGCAGCGGAGTCAGGGAAATCATTTCCCAATATTCACCCGCCTCCCGGTCCGATGAAGTCTCCCGGTTCCAGAGCAGTATTCACCTCAAACGGGAATTGTTGTTCGTGATTCAGGGGGCCAGCAGCTTCATGGTCAACAACAGCGTCTATCCGGCTGCACCCGGAACCTTGTTTTTCATCGACCGTTGGATTCCGCATGCTTTCAAATACGCTCCGGAAGACGATGCACTGCAGCATCTCTGGATCCATTTTGAGGAAAATATTCCGCTCCTTGTATTCATGGATATTGAAAACGGAAAAATTTCTCCGCTGAAAAACATTCTGATCCTCCGTAAAGAATATGCGGAAATCCTGAAATACCGTCTGGAGCAATTTGATCAATGCAAAGATAAAAAGTCACAAAACCTCGAAATCTGCATTCGCGATGCAGTAAACAGCATTTTGAATGAAGCGGTATTTATGTTGTTCTATCAAAATCCGCACTCCGGTAAATCAAACCGGGTTTCGTCTGCAGTTGAATCGGTTAAGGCTCATATCCGTTTGTGTAATGGACGGAACTGTTCATACAAGGAATTGGAACAGATTTCCGGCTTCAGTGCTTCTTATTTATCTCACCGTTTCCGTGAGTGCACCGGAATGACGATCAGCCAATATATTGAACAGCTGCGGATCGAATATACGATCACTGCATTGAAGAGAGGCATGAAACAAAAAGATATTGCTTACGAATTGGGGTTTTCTTCCCCAGCCAATTTTTGGAGCTGGTTGCGCAAACATCGTGAGCAAATTTTTTAAAGAGCATATTATAATATGATGACAAAACCGGGATAATGGTTTGGATGAAAACCGCGGCAAAATAAAAAAACTTTTTTACCAGGTTCAGCCGAAAAAAACGCCGCGGCCCGTACGAACCGCGGCGGTTAGTACTGTTACGCTTCGGAAAAATGCAGTTCCGGCAATTCGGCATGGTCGGAATAAACGATCCGGCAGCGGTAAGTTTTGCCGTCCATAGCGGTGAATTCCACCTCACGGGTCAGGCCGGATGAGATCGCTTTCCCGGTCAGTTTCGGACTTTCGGCGGCAGTGACATCCGCGGAAATCAGGAACACAGTGTCGAACAGCACCTCGCCGGGCATGCGGCGGCGGACGGACGTGTCCGCAGAGGACACGATGCGGTCGACGAACATGGAATACAGCGGTTTCCGGAAGATCCGGATATCGCGTTTCCCGCTGCGGTAGATTTTCAGCGTGTCCCCGCCGGAAAGCAGCCGGACCGTCAGACAGTTGTCGATATTCAGATAAGGCGATCCGCTGTCGACCACTTCCGTTTCGCCGAGCTTCATTTTCAGGTCGGCCCGGAAACCGTCTCCGGCATAATGGCGGATGAATCCGTTGGCGACATCGTTCGGCATTTCCAGATTCAGTCCGAACACGCCGCGGAGGGTCGTTTCCTTGGTCACGACACAACGGGCGGCAACCATCATGGTCTTGCCGTCCGGCACCGCGAGCACGGCCGTCTGCTGCTGCGCCACGGAATAGGTTTTTTCACCTTCGCCCCAAGGCAGGATATCCCAGATCTCCGTCTGGCCGCAATAGGAAAAACCGTTCGGGAAAGTTTCCTGTTTGCCCTGACGGTTGATCTCCCTGGATTCATTTCCCATGACCAGACCGTTCAGATTGCTCTGCCATTCGGCCATATCGCTGCGGTTTATCGGAAGACAGAGTCCGATATTGCCGTAAGGTCCGGATCTTACCCAGGAACGGACCGTATTGCCGGTGCGGATCATGGATGCCGCGTGATAATCTTCCGACCATTGAACGGACCGCATCACGTCTTTTTCCGTCGGCTGGGCCAGCTGGAATTTGCGCCGCCAGTATGCTCCGCAGGACAACGCCAGCATGGGATCGGATTCCAGACGGCAGTAGTAATAATAGCTGGTATCGCGGATATTGTCCAGTCGGTTGGAATAGAATGAGCCGTCGCCGTTGTCCTCTTGTTCTTTCCGCATGATTTCCATGAAATTGCGTTCGAACTGCGCCGCCTCGCGGTCGCCGAACAGATCGGCGGCGAGCAGCCACATCGGAATGGCGTAGCACTGGCAGTAAGTATAACGGGCCCGGGTATCGCCGCCGATCCGGAGCAGCCGTCCGTCCGGGAAAGTGAAATTCTTCACGATCCGCCAGAGGTCTTCCGCATGATGATACAATTCCGGCGGCGGGGTCTGTCCGCGCTCCTTGAAATTGAAATGCAGCATGGCGATGTTGGAGAGACAGATCACCATATAACCGACATTCAGATAGCTGTGATGATCCAGCGAATAATTGGAGGTGAAATTATAACCGATATGCCAGTCGCGCAGCGGCTTGCCGCGGAAAATCTGTTCCGAAGCCGCATCGTCCGGATGGGAAATGCCGTTCAGCAGAAACGAACAGGCTTTCTCCAGATATTCCCCGGACTGCGGCAGATCGGGATAATCCAATGCGGTGCGCATCAGGAACCCGCCGTTCCAGATATTCGATTCGGGCTTGTTTTTTCCGGAACTGCCGACCACATCGGCAACGACTTCATATTCCTTGAGCAGCCAGTCTGATTCGGAGATCCGGAAATTCCGGTAACGTTCGCGGTCTTCATCGGTCAGATGCGGCAGCAGGGCATTGATCCCGTGCGTCATGCGTTCGGCCCCCAGCACGCTGATCCAGTGATGCCCCCACGGATTGCCGTCGGTGGCTTTGGCATCGCCGGTCAGATGGGTCCGCATGGCATAGCGGAACAGTTCCGCGGCAGTTTCCCGGATCTCCTCGCGGGACATGGCCGGGGATAACTGTTCCAGATCGGGATCTTCGGCCATGACCGCCAGCGCGGCGCAGACGTTCATATTGCTCTGCACCGGCCAGTGATCGCTTTCGCCGGTAC
>JAZUCR010000057.1:0-5808 GCA_045639225.1 Victivallales bacterium | reverse complement strand
AAATGACTGTTCGATGTGCATGTATGCGGAAAATGCTGCTGATGTTACGCTCAATGGTCGTTCACAATACGCCATTCGATGAAAATTTCTTAAAAAATCATCAAAAGGCACTTGACTTTTGACACACTATCTAAGAATACTTGGGAATACTATGCTTCGCGCAAGACAGGTCATGGTACGAGATCACCGGCTTTCCGCGAACGAACTGGCCCCCAGCGGCAGAGACGTTTTTTCAGAAGACAACTTGAAAAAAAGGGAAACGGGATTAAATTAGTCCCGTTCATTCATATGGAGCAATCGGATGGAGCTGCAAATCGAAAAACAAATATTGTCATTCCGGGATATCCCCGCGCTGGCGGAACGGTCGGAAAAATCCGTTCTTCTGCTGCGTCATTCCATGCGGGTATCCCTGAACCATGGGACCGATCCGGTGCTGACCCCGGAAGGAACGGCTTTTGCCCGCCAATGCGGAACCCTGCTCGCCGGATTATCCGAGGCCGGGTTCGGCGCTTCACCCCGCAAACGTGCCATTCTCACGGCGGAAGCCCTGAAACAGGAAATCGATCCGGCTGCGGGGAAAACGGCAGTCTTTCCGGAAATCTCCGATACGGCCATGTTCATGAGGCCGGATATGCTGGATATCGCACTCAGGAACAGCAATATCACGGACCTTCTCCGGGAATATTACACCACGGGCCATACCGAAGGTCTGATCGACCGCAAGGATTTCGCTTCCGGGCTCCTGCAGTTCCTGACCTCGACGGATTTCGAAAGCAGAAACACGATCCTCATCACCCATGACATCCTGATCGTATGTCTGCTGACCCATCTGAAGGTGTATCCGTTCGAGTTCAGCGACTGGTGCGGATACGTCCAGGGTGCGGCGCTCTTCCGTTCCGCAAACGGGATCTGGTCGATCCGGTATGCTGTTCCAGATGCGGCGAACCGCCCGAAAACCGCATTGTTCGTCTAACAAAGACAGGGTAGTCCGGATCTTGCCGGTCCTGTCATTTGTTCAGGTGAAGCTTCCGGTAGGCCTGAGGCGTCATGCCGTTTGACTTGACGAAAACGCGGGAGAAATAAATCACATTCGGATAACCGCAGGCATCGGCAACTTCATAAATCCGAAGCGAGGTGGTCCGCAGCAGCTGGCGTGCTTCCTGCATGCGGAGATTCAGCAGATATTCCGCCGGGGATTCCGGAAAAACCGTTTTCCATTCCCGGTAAAAGGTGCGGAGGCTCATGCCGAAACGCGGCAGGATGTCCCGCAGGTCAAAATTTTCCGCGAAGTGGAACTGGAAAAATTTTTCCACCTGGCGAATCCGCTCCGTGCCTGAATCAAGCGTCATTTCCGGCATCTCCAATGCGGAGAGCATCGCCTCGAGTCCCAGCATGACCGCCAGGCGGTCCAGCCGGTCGGCTATACCGGGCGAAAGGGAATGCGGCAGCAGTTTTTCCACTTCGGCCAGCAGACCGGAAAAACGTTCCGTCAGCTTGAAATTGCAGTCGTGAAAACCGAACTCCTTGAATAGCTGAAGACAGGATGCGTCGTATGCGAAATACAGCTCGTTCCGCCGGGAGGAACGCAGATGCCGCGCGATCATTCCCGGATAGGTCACCCGCATGAACGGAGGATTGGAGTCGAATCGCCGCACTCCGTCCAGCTCGAGGATTTCCTCGTCCTCCTCGGCAAGGACAAAACACAGATGGATCATAGTCAGTTTATTCCCCGAATGCCGGAACCGGTTGGAACTTCTCCGCGCGACCAGGGAAACCGGCAGGGGGAAATCCAGAAAACGGCTGCAGTCCTTCAGATCATAAGTGTTGTTCGCCATAATGACCTCCGGGAAACATTTTGGCACAAACTGTGCTGTTTTTTGTCACTTTTTCGGCTTTAAATTTCATTTTTTCGTAATAAAGTATCATCAAAACAGAAAAAAACAAATCGGTTTCCGAGTATTTTATGTATTTGATGGAAAAATGGGAAAAACCGGGCGAAACCGGCTGGAACAAACTGCCGCCTCACGCCGACCGGAATTATCCGGAAAAGCTGAGTCTGAACGGCCCCTGGCAGTTCGGCTGGTTTCCGTCTGCGGAACGGCTGAAAGAGTTTCCGGATCTGGAACTGCCGGACACCCTTGAGGTTCCTTCGCATCCGGAACTGGCCGGATACGGGATCCCGATCTACACCAATATCCACTATCCTTTTCCGCCGGATCCGCCGCAGGTTCCGCATGACCGCAATCCGCTTTCCGTTTACCGCCGGGAGTTCGAACTGCCGGAAGCATGGCGCGGAAAGAAAGTGATCCTCTCGTTTCAAGGAGCGGACTCCTTTCTGCAAATCGCGGTCAACGGCAAGCAGGCGGGATTCTCCAAGGGCAGCCGGAATCCGGCGGAATTCGATATCACCGGATTTCTGCATCCGGGGAAAAACCGGATCGACGCCGCGACTCTGCGCTGGTCCGACGCCACCTATCTGGAAGACCAGGACATGTGGTGGCTTTCCGGTCTTTTCCGCGAGGTTTTTCTGTATCCCGCAGACAGCTGTTTCATTGAGGATTTCGAGGTAAAAACGACCTTGGATGAATTCCGGCTGAAAGTCCGGACCGCACAGCCGTGCACGGTTTCGGTCGATCTGGACGGAGTTTTCAGCTGTGAAATGGATTCCGGAGAAGAACTGGTCCGCAAGGTCAAGGTGCAGCCGTGGAGTGCGGAAACCCCGAATTTGTATTCATTGACTTTGAAGACACCCGATGACGAACTTCATGCCCGCATCGGCTTCCGGACCGTGGAACTGCGGGACGGACAGCTGTTTATCAACGGCCAGAGCGTAAAACTGTTCGGAGTCAATCATCACGAATTCAACTGCCGCAGAGGACGTGCCGTAACCGAAGAAGACATGCTCTGGGATGTGAAAAGGCTGAAAAAACACAATTTCAACGCCGTGCGGAACAGTCATTATCCGCATCAGTCCCGCTGGTATGAACTCTGCGACGAATACGGGCTTTATGTAATCGACGAGGCCGACCTGGAAACCCACGGCATGGGAAGCACACTGAGCTGCAATCCGCAGTGGAAAGAAGCATATCTCGACCGTGAAAAGCGCATGCTGGAACGGAATAAAAATCATCCGTCCGTCATTGTCTGGTCCATGGGCAACGAATCGGGTTACGGGGAAAACATCGAAGCCTGTTCGGAATATCTGCATCGGCGTGATCCGTCGCGTCCCGTCAATTATTTCCATGCGCATTCCCATGAATGCGTGGATATCGTGGGCATGCATTATCCATCGCTGCAGGCAGTCCGCGAAATGCTGGAAAATGAAACCTCCGGCCGTCCGATCCTGCTGGAAGAATTTGCGCACTCCATGGGCAACGGGACCGGCAATATGATGGAATATGTCGAACTCTGGGAATCGGAAAAGCGCCTGATCGGCGGGTTCATCTGGGACTGGATCGACCAGGGACTGGTCAAACGCGGGCCCGACGGACGGGAATTCTTTGCTTACGGCGGCGATTTCGGCGACCAGCCGAACGATCATCAGTTCTGCCACAACGGCATCGTTGCGCCCGACCGGAAAGCGAAAGCGGCCCTGACCGATCTCGGACATGTGTTCCGTCCGTTCGTTTTCACGGTGAAAAACGGCGGACTTCAGGTGAGGAACCGTTACAGTTTTCTGGATCTCTCCCGTTTTACGGTCATGGTCAACGGTCAGGCTCTTCCCGCGGAATGTCCGCCCGGTGCGGAAAAAACTCTGCTGCGGGAAGTTCCGGACTGTCTGGAAATATCCGTTTCGGATCCGCAGGGAAAAATCATCGAGCGGGAACAGTTCGGTCTGCCCGAATTCCCGGTTTATCCGGATCTGGGACGACGGACGGATCAAGGTCCGTTCCAATTCGATTCCGAAGGGAATCTGATCCGCTGGAACGATTTGAAGCTGGACGGTTTCGAACTGGAATTCTTCCGGGCTCCGACCAATAACGACAAACCGTTTCTGGAAATGTGGAAAGCCAGCCGGATCGCCGAAAACCGTTTCGAGCCGATGAATGCTCCCGTATACGAAAAATCAACTGTCACGGTCCGCCGGAAAAGTCCGTTCTGTCAGGCGGAATTCATGTATCACTGCCATGAAAACGGTTTCGAGCTGACTGTAGACTTCACGCCGAATGAAAACTTGCCGGAATTCCTGCCGAAACTCGGATTGATGCTGAAATTACCGGCGGGCATGAATACGCTCTGCTGGTTCGGCCGCGGTCCTCAGGAATGCTATCGGGACCGCTGTTCCGGCGCCCGGATCGGCCGGTATCGTGCGACGGCGGACGAACTGTGGAACCGTTATGTGATGCCGCAGGAAAACGGCAATCATTGTGACGTATATTTTGCCGGGGTCTGCACATCTGACGGCTCCGGGATCGGCTGCCGGTCGGACATTCCGTTCGAAACGTCCCTGCGCCGCTGGGACGCCCGGACGATAGACAAAGCTCAGCACGAATATGAACTGCCGGAAAGCGATGCAGTTTACTGGCAGTTGGACTGGAAAAACGCCGGTGTCGGCAACGGCAGTCACGGTCCGGGGACTTTGGAAAAATACTGTATCCGGCCTGAAAAAATCAGCTGGACCTGGTCGTTTTTCCGTTTCGATCAAGATTTTTCATTGCAATTCTAATAAAAAAACGAAAGGAAGAAATCATGCTTGAAAACCAAAACAATTTTACCACCTCATCTCTCCGCGCTCATACCTCATACCTGAAGCGTAAAGCTGCTTGCTGTTTTACCCTGATAGAGCTTCTGGTCGTGATCGCGATCATCGCCATTCTGGCATCGATGCTGCTGCCGGCGCTGAATGCGGCGAAACAACGGGCGCAGTCCACCAAATGCCTGGGAAATCTGAAACAGATCGGCACGGCCCACGCTATGTATACCATGAACAGCAATGACTGGATCCTTCCCGCCCGCCAGGGAGTGACCGGGGCATACACCTACTGGATGCGCGTCCTGGGCAACGGACAATACGGGGTCGTCTACATCGATTACCGCGACAATCCGAAATACACCGGCAGCACGTTCCTCTGCCCGGCGGAAAAAGACCCGTTCGCCGCCTACAATTCCAGCACGAAAACGGGCGGCTTCAAGATGTCCACCCATTATGGGGCAAACGGTTTTCTCTGCGGGATCGGCCCGCTGGAAAGCGATGCAAAAGAACCGACCAAAAATTACCGCAAACTGAACCAGATCCAGTCGCCGAGCAAGGCCATGTATGCTTCCGATTTCGGACGGAAAGACCATGTCATGAGCGATTATGTCAGCCTCGGACGTTTCACCAGCCGCCATTCCGCCAGATACAAGATCAACATGGTGATGCTGGACGGACACACCGAGGCATATACGGTCGATGAAATGCGGGCATGTCCCGCCGAACCGGACAATGTGGGCGTATCGGCAGTAAACACCACCGACCACTTCCTCGCCCGCGGTTTCCGTCTGCGTTGAATCCGACCTGAAAGAATTTTGTGAAAATGAAATTTGCCGTCTTATTGCTTTCCGCCCTGTTGTCCACGGGAGCGGACGCGCTGGATTTCGACTTCACCGGACCGGTGCCCGAGGCCAAAGGTAAAGTGCCGATGATCAAACTGGACGACTCGCTGAAAATCGGCGGCAGCCTGAAACGCACCGCGCTTCATTTCGACGGCACCGCCGAACCGCTGAAAGTGCCGGACAGTACAGGATTGTCGCTCGAAAACGGGCTCACCTTGGCGCTGGACTTTTTTTCCGCCGACAGGAACGACGGGAAAAACTGGCAGATGCTGG
>JAZUCR010000056.1:0-12098 GCA_045639225.1 Victivallales bacterium | reverse complement strand
ACCGCGGAAAAAAACTCCGGGGCGGAGACGGCAGCCAAAGCGTAATCGGCGGCTACGTTTCCCTGATCGAAAGCTGCGTAGAGGCCGGAGACCTTTCTCCACTGTCTCCGATGAGCGTGAAAGACCTGATCTGGGTCAACGTGTGCCAGTCGCTCCGGCTGAAACGAACCTATGAGTTCGAGAAAGTCAAGCGCGAAGCGCATTTGAAAGACCTGGAACAGCTTGCGTTTCTGCTTGCCGACATCCGGGCGGTCTCCCGCGACACCAACTGGTTCGTCAGAATCGCGGCGGTCAAAGGAACCAAGGTGAAGAAGATCGACCCGTTCCCGGACGAAGCTCTGCCAAGCATCGCCGTTGAACGCCAAAGGGAGGAACAGAAGAAAACGGCGAACATGACGCCGGAGGAACTGGAACTCTACCGTTTCAACAAGGGGGAAAAAATACGCAGCTGACCTGCCACCCGCGACGTCTCCGCTCCGCAGCGCGTCCGGATTTCCTGACGGATTTCCGGGCGCTTTCTTTTTTCAATGACACAATGTCGATTGACAGACGGCAATTCCCGTGCGACAACATCATGTGGCGAAAAGAAGTTGCAAGAAAGATCCTCATTTCCCCACACCCCTTTTCTTCTAAAGAAAGTTATTTTTCTCCCTTACTCTCTGTATTACTCTCTCTGTATTTAAATCTCCCAGTGTATATAATATATATAATATATATAAATATATATAATAAATACAATGGTGTAAGTATAATATACAGTGTTATTCTCCCATACAGGAATATGATACATACTTCGCACGCACCCGCGCGAAGATTGTATATACACTCCCCGCGTGCGCGAGATATGAGTAATACCATATCCGGGAGATACACTTCACGCACACAGGCATACAGGCGCGAGAAAAAAACGCGCCGCCTTGGGTTCCGAACGCATCAATGAAACGAAACCGTGTCGAATAATGTTTTGGATATTGAAACCGCGCCAAATTTCGCGCGAAAGGGTCGGAGTGGTTAACGACCCGGGAAAGACGTCAATCGCGATGAGAGACGCGAAATAACGCAAATAAAACAAGGTTTCTTGGAAAAGAGACAGGGCATGTAAAAAGAAACCCCGCCAATTTTTCGATGGCGGGGCATGATCCGGTATTCTCCGCTGTCAGGTCGTCTGACCAGCGACGACGCGAACCGCCTTGAGGAAGTCGCGTTCGGAATCCATTTCGAGTTTGGACAACTCCCGGATGATGTCGGAAGCCATTTCCAGCGCGGTATTCTCGCGGGTTTCATCATGGATGATTTCCACCTGCTCCGGCGTGAAATCGAACTCGTCGAACCCCTCGTCGCTGACGCGGGGGAACTTTACGGCGTCGGAGAGCCACGGCATATCATTGACCTTTTCCATCACCGCACCTCGTGATTTCCGTGACACCAGTCACGCACAATGGTCTTTAGTTCGATCACATTCTGAAAGTCTTCGGCTACAACCGCATAATCACTGTTCATCTCTTCTTCTCCTTCTTGATCTTTCGTTTCTGTTAAAACAGGTTTGGTGTTTATCTGTTCGTTCTTTTCCCGCCTCAATCAAACGTATTTCAGAAGTATTGACACCCCCACGGCTGGCAGTGTTCAGCCAATGACTTACATCAGGCGACAACCACCATGATGCCGGAGAGTATCGTTTCCAGCGACAGACAGACCCGACAGGGCAACGGAACCATCGCGATGATTACTCCTCGCCGATGCTGAAATTGTTCCGGACGGACGGGAGCGCGGCACGGCGGGAGTTGTTGAAATTCCAGCTCCGGCATACGGTTCTCCAGTTTTCGATTGGAAATCCGTCGATCATCCAGCGGCGTTCCTCGTAATAACTGAAGAACCTAAGCGGATTGACGAATGAAAGGTTTTCCGCCGCGCAGAAGTTTTCCACTTCCGTAACGCAGGAAGGACAGGACAGCCCGGAGACGGCGCACGGATGAATTTTCCCGATCAAAATCTGCTCCAGGGCGCGAACCCGCGAGTTCATGTCGGCGATGGACGCGCACATCTGGGCGCGGCGCGACATGCGGGTGCGCGTTCCGATGCGGCGTTCCCGGCGGGAAGCGGAAATTTCCCGCTCCATCGCATTGAACGCCTCGATATACGCGATCTTGAACTGCATGGCCTCCTTTCCGGTAAAGCCCATCGCCAGCAGAGTAAAGCCGTCACGGGTAATGTGGAACATCGGGCGTTTCTTTCCCTGCGCATCTGCAAACTCGGCCAATCCAAAATTGGATGCGCGGAAATCGTCGGGAACTTCCAGTTCACGAATCGCCCGCAAAACATGGGCGTGCTGCTTGCCGAAGACCTCGGCGACCTTGAGACTGGTGGTAACTGGATGGCCGTTCTCCACGGTCACGACGTTTGCAAGAACTTCTTGCATGGTTTGACCTCCTTACGTTTGGGCAGTTTTGTTTTTGCTTTTTTTCGTGGTTTCAAGCACAAAAAAAAAGCGGCTCGCAGGGGTTGAAACACATGTCGTAAGCCATGCTCCGAGCCTTGCGGACACGGACACCCTGCAAGCCGCAGACGCAATCCGCCCACGGTGCATTTTTGGGGAGGTCTGCCGATGTCGGTCAGCCGCCGCTTACGATCAAGGGTGTTTCAAGCCCTTGCCGATAAGATACAGCGGCAACCACGACAAGTCAAGCCGATTCCCCGAAAAATTTTCAACTTTTTTACTATATCACATGGAGTTTTGTTTGTCAAGCGACATTGTATTGTTTCGGTTAAAATTGTTAAACGAAACAAAAAACAGGGTATAGAGAAACGCTACCCCCTTTGCGGATTGATTCTGGAAAAGGGAATCACTCGTGATCGTAGGCTGTAAAGTTCCGGTCTAAGGCAATAATGTAAAATACTTCATTCTTCCGAAACCCGATCATAGGTTTCAATCCGGAAAACCGGAATACAATACAATCCATATCGTTTGAAAAAACATTTGGAATTTTAAATTTCATTTGATTTCTGGAAATCTTTTCACATCCGCCTTTATGTCTTCCCCTCAGTTTCAAATCACGCCAGGATTGTTTTGACAGTTGATGGATCGTATCGGAAAAGGCTGCGCGTTCGTCTTTATCGCATTTTGTCAGGCAGTAATCACCATCCAGAAACTCCAATGCAAAGATGGGGTGCTTGTCATCGGATGAATATATCTGCCCTGATGTTGGAACGACTGGAATCAGGGTATTACGCCGGGGAGATTTTACATTCATAAAAATTAGGCAAGTTGGGTCTTGAAAAAGGAAGCCATGAGTTCTTTCGGGATCACTTTGTTGTGTGGAGTATCACGCCAGGGAGCGGTTTGATGTGAAAGCTCACGCAAAGCCCATGCGGAATACTGACCGATTGCATCATAGATGCTGTTCAGAAAATCCCGTTCTTGCTCTGTGTAATTTTCCAGATCAAAATCGTCTGGTTTAGGCAAAGCACCTGACCCGTATTTCTTGAACATGCGATAAAGTGCTGGTATTACTGGACCATGTTCCCAAGCCTCAAAATCTTCCTTGAAAAGAGGATGTCCGCACATAGCAAGAGAATATCCCTGAGCATAATACATAAGTTTCTGTAATTTCAAATTCGAAATGGCATCTCCGGCATCATCACTCTGCAATGACAGAAAATATTTAGCGATATTCAAACAGCTGCACATGGATTTACTCCTTGCCTTTTGATCCTGTTGCGTAATATACTCCCTTATTCATGAATTTTCAAGCAACAGAAATCTTTCGTTGACACTTCCGGTAAAAACGAAGATGAAAACGCTTTTGAATGGGAGACCTGCCTCATGCCAAACGTAGCAACCCTCGGACTTGAGTTCACGTCCGGCGACGCCGGAAGTCAGATCGAAGCACTGTGCAAAAAATTCGACGCGCTGGAAAAGAAGTGCGGGTCGGCGCAGACCGCGCTCAACGAACTGGCGGACGGCGGATGCAAAAAGATCGTGGAAAGCATCGGCTCGGCGCAGGCGGCCTTGCGCCCGGTGGACAGCGGGGCGATCAGCAGCATCCGCGATTTGAGTTCCGGTTTGAAAGCGCTGAACGGGATCAATTTGTCATCAGGCTCCGGTATCGAAACATTTTTCGCATCTCTGAACAAAGTTCCGGCTCCTGATAAACTGCTCAATCTCGGGAGGGCGATCCAATCTATCAAGCCGCTCCGCCCTGCCGTCGCGCAAAGCATCGGCAATCTTTTTATGCAGCTGGAAACTGTCAAACGCATCCCGCCGAACGCCTCGGAAAGCATTGCGGCCATGAGCAGCGCGCTCGCCGGATTCAAAGCGGTCAACAAGCGGGTGGTGGAGAGCGTGAAAAGCCTCTTCGCCGCCATCGCCTCGTTCAAGCCCATCCCGGAAAGCGCACTCGGCAGCATCCGGACATTGACAGACCTCTTCAACTCCATGTCATCCGCCGGAACACGGGCCGCGTCCTCCGGCAAGAACCTGTCCGGGGCGGTCGGGATGCTCGGAACGCAGGCAGACAGCACGGCGATGGCGTTCCGCGGATTGCAGGGAGCATTGTCCGTCCAGTACATCGAACGCGCCACGGCTGCGGCCGTCGAGTTCGGAAAGGAACTTGCCTACATTCAGACGCTTTCCGCATCCATGAACGTGGAACAGCTCGGTGCGGGACTGATGAATTTCAGCTCCATGCTCGGCGAACCGGCGGAAAACGCCAACGCGCTCTACAAGGCGTATTCGGCAGGCATCCGGGGAACGGAAGAGGAATTTCTCAAATTCACGGAAATCGCCAGCAAGACCGCACAGGTCAACCGCTCGTCGCTGCTTCCGATGGTGGACGCCATGACGGCGGCCATGAACGCCTACGGGATGAGCATCCGCGATACCAGCGAACTGGCCGACAATTTTTTCGCCATCGTGAAATACGGCAAGGCAAGCGGAGAACAGCTGGCAAACTCCTTCGGGCAGGTGTCGCCGACCGCAAAAACGCTCGGCGTGACCCTCGATGAATTGGGAGCGTCCATCGCAAGTCTGACCAAAGTCCAGCCTACGCGCGTTGCGATCACCGGGCTGAACAACATGCTCTCCAAAATCATGAAGCCGACCAAGGAATCGCGTCTTGCGCTGGAAAAACTCGGTGTCGACATGTCCTATTCAGCGGTGCAGAGCAAAGGCTTCGTCACCGTGCTGCGCGAAGTTCACACCGCGCTGAACGGCAACATGGAAGCGCTGAAAAACATCTTTCCGGACATCCGCGGGCAACGTGCCGCCATGCACCTGCTCGGTGCCGGGTGGAACGACTTCAATCAGCAGCTGGACAACTTCGCGAACAAAAAAGGTTCGATGGAAGCGGCTTTCGCCGTGCTGGAAAACGACGCCGACGTGCAGATCGGCAGACTTCCGGTCACGCTGAGCAAAATCACGACCGAGGCGGGGAACATGGTCATCTCGCTTCTGACGCTCGACGGGGCGCTCACTCCGCTCATCGCAAGTTTCAACGCAATGGAAGAGGGACCGCGCAAGGTGTTCGCCGCAATCACCCTGCTGATCGCCGGATACGGCACTTACAAGGCGGCGCTGATGGCGGTCAACACCTACCGCGCCATCGAAATGAAGAACAATCTGATTCTCGGAGCGCAGACCGCGGCAAGCGTCCAGGCGGTGCATCATTCGACCGCGGCGCATTACCGCCTGGCGCGCGCCAAAGCATCTGCGGCGGCGGCATCCGCGGCGCTTGCGAAAACACAGGCGGCAGCAGCTGCAAAGTTTGCCCTCGAACAAAGCATGCTGGTCGCGGAAACCGAGAGCCAGCTCGCCTACGCAAAAACCATCGGAGACACCACCGCCGTGCTGTTGCTTGAACTGCGGCTGAAAAAACAACTGGCGGAGGCAGGCGCGGCGGACACCGCGGCGCTGACCGCAGAAACCCAGGCCATCCGTGCGGAAGCTGCTGCGCGGGCGCTGAACACAAAAGCCATTGAAGCGGAAAACATGGCAAAGGCGGCCGGAGGAGCAACCGGAACCCTTTCGATGATCGGCAGGGTCGCGGGAACCGGACAAGGATTCAAGGCCGGGTTCTCCGCCATGGCGGGGACGACGGAATTTCTGTCATCCGTCAAGGACTTCACAAAAGCATTCAAAGGCATCGGATCGGTCATGGGTCTCGTCACAAAACTCGGTGATGCCATGAAAGTTGCGTGGACGGGTCTGGGCGCGGTGATGGGAAAATTCGTTGCGATATTGACGTCAACAGCCGCCATTGTCACCGGAATCGTCGCCGTTGTCGCAGTCGGCATCGACTATCTGCAATCCTTTCTCCGTGTCGGAAAGGCATGGGGGGAAGGCTCGAAATCGGTCACGCAGACCCTCATGAACGGCGTGGTCGACTGGGCGACCGGCGCGAGCAAGACCGCCAAACAGCAGGACGAAAACCTCGCCAAAATCTACGAGATGATGAACGCAAGAAAGGCGATGCGCGACATGGGACTGCGGCTGCAGGATCGATTCGACCACCTCTTCGACGACCTGCAAAACCGCGGCAAGTCCCAGCCGCAGCAGTTCGCCGACATGTCGAAAGCATACAACGACGCGCTCACAAAATACCAGAGCAAGTTCAGCAAGGCGCAGGTTGAAGCGGCGTTTGCCAGTGCTGATGCGGCACAGCAGGAACTGATCCAGGTCAGCACCCGTTTACTCGCCGGAGGAAGGAAACGCGAAGAACTCTCGTACGAAGAGCAACAAGTGCTGGAATCCGCTGAACGCAAGGCAAAAGCGGCCGTGGACAAGGCGAACAAGATGAACGAGGATGCAACGGCTCTCCAGGATGCAATCCACGATTACGGCGTCAAACTCTATGACATGGCGAGTGCGCAGAAAGAGGCGTTGGAGGCGGTGCGCGAACTGGAGGATGCGCAGAACTACAAGATGATGTCCCCTGCTCAGCAAGTCGCGGAAACCAAACGGCAATACAAAATCAACTACCGGGCATATATTGCCGCACTTCAAGCAGGAGACGCCGAAGCGGCAAAAAAGTCGTTCCAAGCGCTGATCGGCAACTACAACACCATCCGCGACGCCGCCATGAAGAAGATCGCAGACAACAAGAAAACGATGGAAAATCTGCAAAAGATGCAGATGGACGCGATGCTTCAGCGCGCTCCGACCAACACCAGGAAATTCGCCATCTACCAGCAGGAACAGCAGCGGATGCGGCAGGAGGCCATGAACAAGGCCGCCGCCGGTGATTATGCAGGCGCGGCACAGGCGTGGCAGAAGTCCGCCGAAGCGGCGCGGCAGATGATCTCCATGCAGAACAAACTCGCGCAGGCGGAAATGAACGCGAACGACGGCACCCGGAAGATGATCCTGCAGCTGGACAAGTTCAAGAGCCACGCCGCCGGAGTGGTGGACGCCTATTCCGTGAAGGCGGTGGAACTGCAATCACGCCGTTTCGACAATCTTCCCGCGATGAACAATTCGACCACCATGCAAAGCACCGCAGATCAACTGAATCAGCAGCTCGCCCAGCAGACGCTTCAGTTCGTTCAGCAGATGCAGGGGCAACTCGCATCCGACAGCAAGAATGCGCAAGACGAACAGGACAAATACGACAAGCTGTGGAAAAGCATCACGGATGGAAACAAGCAGAACCTGCAAGGCATAGAAAACAGTCTTGCTCATATCATGAGCGAACTGACCAATGGTCTTAAAGTTACGATGATCCGCGGTTTCGACATCAAGTCCGTCAGAATTTGATGCGGTTAAAATCGGCGGTTTTGCAACATCTGGCCTTGCATAGAATTTGGCGAAACACCGGGAGACGGACGCGTAACGGACGGGCCAACAGGAGTAGACAGTATCACCGTTGGCGTCGGGGCATCTTTCAGTTTCGGAACACGGACACCGGGATTTGATTTCACAAAAGCCAGCGCTTTTTCCACGTTCAACGTGAACAACATGTATTTGCGCCCGCGCAACGATCTCGACCCAATGTAATAAAGCCGATGCCTTTTTCTCATTCTTGATTCTTTTGAACACTGCTTTTTTTCAAGTTCTGCTAAAACTTTTTTTAGTTTTTTATAATCAGATATATTTGGTGCAGCAAAATTACAATGCTGGCATTTATTTTGGTAAACATAAAAACTATGCCTTTGATTAACATAATAAGTATCAAGATACGGAAACTCACATCCGTCGGAAAGATTTGACGTATCAATATCCTCTACAACAAACTCATTGAAACTGTATTTTGTGCTGACAAGACAAGTCTTCTCATCGACAACCTTTTCGACCAAGGAATCCTCGTACAAAAGCAGTTCGATATTTTTCAGCACGGATTGCCTTTCCCGCTGCATTTTCCTTTGATTCTGTTCTGCCGTAAACTTTTCCTCTTGACTTCGGTATTTTTCCCTGACATCATCCGGAAGTTGGTCAAACGGAACAGTGCATTCACCTTCGGCGTGCATGATTTGTATGCCGCGTTTTGACACTTTATAGACGGAATACTCCTTGTAAGTTTTACCGTCCTTCGTGGTCAAATCCGCTGCAAAACAGACCAACGGAAACAGCAAAGCTGTCATTGCAAAACACTTCATTTTGTTCCTCCAATTTTATTCGTCTTATCTGAGAGGTTTTATTTTCTTCCCGGCGCAACGCATACATCCCAGCGTAAGGATGAACGAGAATATCATAATAATCACTTTGAAAGTCTGAATAACAGACAGGAATATCACGGCGAAAAATCCGCGCCCTGCCCCGACACCGGTGATCGTTCCCGTCAGAACGCACGGCAGCAGACCAAGCACAAACGCGACCCCGAACACGGCGTATCCCGCCCACAAAACATGTGAACCGACCCACACCATGCCGACAATGCCGCAAAGCAGGCTCAAAACGAGCCACATCACGCACAGCACATCTTTTTTGGTTACCTGGTCGCCCACCTCAAAAGCCTCCGACGACAGGAACACGAAAAAATCCGGACGGCTTCAGCCGCCTCGAAACAGCTGCCGCAGTGTAATGATAAATCAAGTTGTTTTCAATGCGCGGATTCATTCTCCCACCAGACCTTTCAGCATGGTTTCGACGGTTCGCGCGACATTGGTGTCGGTGATGCGGTCCGCAAGCAGTTTGATGTGTTCAATCGTTGCCGCGAGCGTGTCATCCCGTGTGATTCCGTTGTTCAAAACATCCCGGTTGATGATCTGCGGACACAGACGGAGCAACGCACCGACAGGGAACATGCTCAAATCCGCCTTGCCGTTGACGATCCGGTTGACCTGGGGATGGCTCAACCCGATGCGCTTCGATACAATGGACTGATTTTCGGTCGCCACCTGCCGGGAGATTTCCGCATGGATGAAACGGAGGACGGCATCGCTGAAGTCGTTTCCGGTCGGCTGAACGAGGCATGGTGTGATGTTCTCTCCGTCGTCATCACGGTATCCGGAGATTTCGGAGATGTTCACATGGAGCGCGTCGGCAACTTCGCCGCTGGCAAGATCGAACCTGACTAGCATCGGGCAGAGATTCAAAAAAGCGGACAACGGAAGTTTCCGGATGTCTGATTTCCCATTGAC
This sequence comes from Victivallales bacterium, assembly GCA_045639225.1. Lineage (GTDB taxonomy): Bacteria > Verrucomicrobiota > Lentisphaeria > Victivallales > UBA1829 > SIG94. Next base: position 2,528 of record JAZUCR010000056.1, on the reverse strand, counting down.
GAGCGTGTTTACGTTGGACTGGCTGATCCCGATTGAGCGTGCCACAGCCGCCTGTCCGCGCAGTTCGACTTCTTTTGCCAACGCTTTTGCAACGAACTGAAACACGGATTCGTTTCGCTTTTCGGATGCGGCATCTGACACCAAAGAAACGACCGGAATCTCTTTCATGGGCTCGTCATCGCGGTATCCGGAGATTTCGGAGATGTTCACATGGAGCGCGTCGGCAATCTTTTGAACCGTGATCCGCTTCGGATTGCGCTTGCCGTGCATGTAGGAGGACAGCAGAGAACGCTCAACCCCGGCTTTCCGGGCGATCTCCGCCGCCGTCAGACCGTTGTCGTCCAGCATGAACTTGACTTTCGCGCCGTAAAAAACACTCTTCCGTTCGGTCATTTCAACACGCCTCCGATATAATGTATCATTTTGTTGCCCACATTTCAAGCAGCAAACAAAATAAAGCGGTGTTATTTTATAAAACTTGTTTGCATACAGGATTAACACGATATATATTAAGGAAGAAACAACCGGAACAGGAGGTGTTCAATGGCAAAAATCAAACTTCACAACGTCAACGCCCGGATCAATGACAGCTTGAAAATCCGGGTGCAGGCCTACGCGCTGAAGCATCATGTCTCCGAATCGGAGGTGCTTCGGCTCGCGCTCAAAAAATTTTTGCAAACAAACGTGGCAAAAGCGCGACAATTTATCAAAGAAAACAAAGGGGAAATGGTGACAAATGAAACCGTCAACGCCTAAAAAGCCGAATCCGTACACCATCCGGCTGGACGATGACCTGCGGAAACGCCTTGAGGCGTGGTGCGACAGGAACGAGATGCTGACCTCGCAGGCCGTCCGGCTGGCGATCAAGCGGATGCTCGACGACAAGAATTTCCAGGTCGGATGAACCGGCCGCAATCAAGCGAGAACAGGATGAACAGCGAAATCCAGGTATTCAACTTCAACGGGGCGGACGTGAGAACGCAGGTCATCGACAGCGAGCCGGTGTTCTGTCTGTCGGACGTGTGCAGGGTCCTTGACCTGACTACCCCAGCAAAAGTCAAGGAACGGCTCAATGAAAAGGGTATGAGTATTATTCACACCCCCACGGCTGGCGGCGTTCAGCCAATGACTTACATCAGTGAGCAGAATCTCTACAAGGTGATCTTCCAGAGCCGGAAACCGGAGGCGGAGGCGTTCACCGACTGGGTGACTGGCGAAGTCCTCCCTGCGATCCGGCGGACGGGCGGCTACATGGTGGCGCGTCCCGATGAAAAGCCGGAGGAAATCATGGCGCGGGCGCTTCTGCTGGCGAAAGACACAATGGACCGGCAGGCGGCGCGGATCGCCGAACAGGAGACCCGCATCGCGGAGCAGTCGCGGCAGATCGCCGAAAAGACGGAAGCGCTGGCGGCCGCCGCGCCGAAAGCGGCGTTCGTGGACAATTTCTGCGTCAGCACCGGAACGATCCTCGTCCGCGACTTCGCCAAGCACATCGCGCAGGCTCTCGGACTGAAAGGATTCGGCGAGAAAGTCCTTTTCGCATATCTCAAGGAGAACGGGTATCTCAACATGAACCGGTATCCGACGCAGTACGCGACCGATCTCGGTCTGTTCCGGGTATACGAGGGAATCCATCAGCACAACGACGGTTCGACCGGACTGCACCACTGCTCCCGAATCACGCCGAAAGGCCAGACCTATCTCTACGGCAAACTCAAGTCGCAATACGAAGCAAACGGAAGGTGGTGGTGAGATGTTCAAAGTCACCGCGTACCACTGCGACCATTGCCGGAAGTCCATGATCTCGAAATCGAGCATGGCGAAGCACGAGGCGAAATGTCCGTACAATCCGAAGACGAAAGCGTGTTCGACCTGCGAACACTTCCGCCGGGAAACCGGGGCGTGCACGGAAACCGCGGTCCCGCTCTGCATGATAGGGAAAATGAAAAGCGACCCGGAAAACCGCCGCAATCCCTACGGCATGAGAAGCGGATGCGAATTTCACGCGCCGCGGCACGATGAAGAGTGAACCACCAAAACCAAGCGAGGAAATAAAAATGCAAAGAGATGAAAAAGGACGATTCGTTTCGTCGAAAGCCGCAGATGGAAAAACCGTGTTCCAGTCCGGATTCAAAGGATTTGAAAAGGGACTAATCTGTCGCGGAAAGCAGTACGCGGAAAACACCGTGTTCGATGAAAAGGACGCGGTCATGTGCGAAAGCGGGATGCACTTCTGCAAAATGCCGCTTGACGTGTTCGGCTATTATCCTCCGTGCGACAATCACGAATATGCGCGGGTGGATGCGCTGGCACCATGCAAAACGGAAGGCGACAAGAGCTGCACGACCAAACTTCGGATCAACGCAAAAATCAGCCTTGCCGGACTTTGCTCAGCAGCGGTCGATTTCGTTTTGTCCAAAATCGACAAAAAGAAAAAACAGCAGGTGATGGATTCAGCGGCGACCAACACCGGATTCCAGTCAGCGGCGACCAACACCGGAAATAGGTCAGCGGCGACCAACACCGGA